>JBKEBN010000186.1:0-39158 GCA_047973175.1 Leucobacter sp. | reverse complement strand
GACGAACGGCGTGCCGAAAACGCTGAAAGCTCACGCCGTTCGTCGAATCCACGCCGCTGGAAGACAGCAGGGCGCAGGAGAGCAGAGCGCAGGAGAAGCCGAGCGCAGAGAAGCTAGAGCGGTTGAGTGCAAAAGGCAGGAGTAGCCGAGTGCAGAGAGGCTAGAGAAGCAGAGAAAGAAAAAGGAGGGGGCCGGACGCGTAAGCGTCCGGCCCCCTCCTTTTCCGAGGTGCCTACCGCGACGAGACGAAGCGGCGACCCTCCGGCTTCGAGGGCATCAGCGTCAGCACGATCAGGATGATGCTGCCGACCGAGGGAATGAAGACCAGGAAGTAGAAGGGACCCGCGAAGTTCGCGTCGTGCAGGCGACGCCAGGTGAGTCCGAGGTTCGGCAGCAGCAGCGCGAGGCCGATGATCACCGACAGAATCCAGCCGACGACGAGCAGGAAGACGCCGAAGCCCGTAGCGGCGGTGGGGGCGGACTGCGTCATGATGACTTCTCCGGTCACCGGGTCGATGGTCGCGCTCGAGGCGGCCGAGGCCGCGGTCGTGATCATGCCGATCAGGATCATGATGCCGGGGACGAGGCCGACGATGAAGGTGAACAGCGCGGTCCACCAGAATTCGCTGCGCGAAGCGCGGCCGGTGAAGTTCACGTAGTTCTTGAAGAATCGCCTGACGGCCTGGCCGAACGACGCCCCGTAGAGCGGCCGGCTCAGGTCATCGGGGTTGCTCGCGCCGTCGAACGGCTCGCCCGGGCCGGGTTCGGCGCTGTACGCGGGCGCGGCACCGTAGGCGGGTGCGGCGTACTGGGGAGGCTGCTGGTTCGGATCAGGGGTGCTCATGATAGCTGTCTTTCTACTGTATTGATCTGATGTTTCCATCGCTCGCGTTCCATCGTATGCCAGTGTCCGGGGAATCCCGCACGGGCTCGCGTGGTAACGTGCGCGGCTCCGCGGGGCCGACCCGCGCGGGTAGGCTGGTCACCATGAGTAACGCAAGAGTTGGCAAGGTGGCAGAGCGCATCCAGCAGATCATCGCTCGACGGTTGGAGAAGGGGCTGCGGGATCCGCGCCTGGGTTTCGTCACCATCACCGATGTGCGCGTAACCGGCGATCTGCAGCACGCGAGTGTCTTCTACACCGTGTACGGCGATGCGCAGGAGCAGGCGGACTCGGCGGCGGCGCTGAAGGCGGCCACCGGCATGCTGCGCAGCGAGGTGGGCAAGCACCTCGGCACGCGCCTCACCCCGAGCCTCGAGTTCATTCACGACGAGCTGCCCGAGAGCGCGCAGCACATGAGCGACCTGCTCGCCGAGGCCAAGCGCCGCGACGAGGAGGCTGCGACGCTCGCGGCCGGGGCGAAGTACGCGGGCGAAGAGGATCCCTACGTCAAGCCTCGCGAAGACGCCGCAGAAGACGAAGACTGAGCTTTACTGATCGCGCCGATAGGGACTACGGTTGCGGAGTGCGCTACGGCAGCCGGGCGCACCCCTCGAACTCCACGACGAGGCCGTCGGCGATGAGCGAGTCATAGGCTCTGCGCGGCTGTTCGGGATCGCGCACGCCGCCCTGGGCCGCGGCGGCGAGCGCGGCCTCTCGTGACACGGGTTCTGCGGCGCTGCGCAGCAGCGCCATGATCCCGCCGCGCACCTGCCGGTCGCTTCCCTCGAACTTCGCCTGCCGCGGTCGCTTGGACGGTGCGTTGTCGGGGTAGCCCGCACCGCGCCACTCGCACCAGGCCGCGACGGGGCACTCGGCGCAGCGAGGTGCGCGAGCCGTGCACACGACGGCACCGAGTTCCATCGCGGCGGCGTTGAACACGGCGGCGGCCTCGGGTGCCGCGGGCAGCAGCGCGTCCATGTCGGCGAGGTCGCCCGCCGAGGGCATGCCGGCGGCTGCGCGGCCGTGCACCAGGCGCGCCAGCACGCGCCGCGTGTTCGTGTCGACCACCGGGTGTCGCTCGCCGAACGCGAATGCGGCCACCGCGCGCGCGGTGTAGGGGCCGATGCCGGTGAGCGCCAGCAGCTGCTCGACGTCTGCGGGCACTCGGTCGGCGTGCTGCTCGGCGATCTCGACGGCGGCGCGGTGCAGCCAGAGCGCGCGGCGGGGATAGCCGAGGCGATCCCACGCCTGCACCGCCTCACCGGGCTCTTCGGCTGCGAGTGCAGACGGCGTCGGCCAGCGCTCCACCCAGGCGCTCCACCGCGGCAGCACGCGCTCCACCTGGGTCTGCTGCAGCATGAACTCGGAGACCAGAATGGCCCACGGCGTCGCCTCGGGCGAACGCCAGGGGAGATCCCGAGCCTCGCGCTCGTACCATTCGATGAGCGCGTTCGATGCTGCCGCCGTGTCCACTCGCCCAGTCTAGAGAGGCCGCGCGGGGTTCGGGATCGCGGTCTTGCGGGTCGCAGCACTCGCGGCGAGACTGGAAGCGAGTGCAGCGTCGGAACGCACCGCAGCGGCAGCCAGTTCCGGGACACACCGCGAGAACCTGCCGCGCGCGAACGATCGGAGGAGACGGATGCTCGAGGTGAGGGTGATGGGGCTGGCGCAGGACGCCGTGGGCCAGTTCGTGCTGCTGCTCAAACCGGTGGAAGAGGGACCGAACGGGGGAAAGCTCCTGCCGATCTGGATCGGCCAGCAGGAGGCGACGTCGATTCTCGTCGCGGTCGAGGGCGCGGAGACGCCGCGGCCGCTCTCGCACGACCTCATGGTGCGGTTCGTCGACTCCCTCGACTCGCGCGTCGACCGCGTCGTGGTGAGCCGGATCGAGGATCGCACCTACTACGCCGAGATCCACCTGGAGACGCCGGCGGGTGCCCGGGCGATCGACGCCCGACCCTCCGACGCCATCGCGATCGCCCGCAGGGCGGGTGCGCCGATCTTCGTCGCGGAGGCCGTGCTGGAGGAAGCGGGGGTCGAGGATCCGACGGGCGAGACGGAGGGCGAGGTCGAGGAGGAACTCACCGAGGAGAAGCTCGCCGAGTTTCGCAGGTTTCTCGACGACGTCGAGCCGGAGGACTTCTAGGGGTAGGGCGCAGGTCACCGGGTGACGGCAGCCGCGGTTCTTCCGCGCGCCACGGAGCATGCGACCCGCACGGGTGGGCCGGATGCGAGTGCACCCGGCCCACCGCGGTACCGAAGAGGTTCAGACCACTACTTCACCTTCGGGGTGGACTTCGAGGTCTTCACCGCTGATGCGTAGCCGTTCTTGGTGCCGGTCACCCTGATGGTGATCTTCTTGCCCTTCTCGGCCTTCTTCAGCTTGTACTTCGCGGCGGTCGCCCCCGGGATCGCCTTGCCGTTCGCGTTCCACTGGTAGCTGAACGCGGTGCCCTTGGTCCAGGTGCCCGGCTTTGCCGCCAGCGTCTTGCCGACTTTGGCGGTTCCGCTGATCTTTGGCGTGCTGGCCGACAGGGTGGGCATCTTGTGCGAGCTGTCGATGAACCGCAGATCCCAGTTCACGCCGGTCTTGCTCTGCTTCGCCTTGAGCTTGATCGGGGTCGACGTCGCGCGGTTGTTCGCGCCGCTCCACCAGAGTAGGGTGCGGGAGCTGTAGCACGGCCCCGTGTAGCACTCGTACCCCGCCTGAACCGTCACCTGGTAGCTGCCGGGAGCCATGCCCGCGACCGAGTAGGTGCCGTCGTTCTGCACCTGCGCGGAGCGCACGAGGTAGTCGTTCGTCTTGTCGCCGTAGGCGACGACGTGGAGTGAGGTCGCGACGGTTGCCTTCGGCAGCGTGAGCTTGCCCGAGATCTTCGCGCCGGCAGGCAGGCTGATGTTCACCCCCGTCTTCGACTGCGCCGTCGCCAGGGTGACAGCCTTGGCCTTCGCCTGCGAGTCTGCGCCGCCGTACCACTTCGGTGCGACGTTGGCCGAACCGAAGTAGCTGACGTTGACCCTGTAGCTGCCCGCCGGAAGGCCCGTGATCGAGTAACTGCCGTTCGACTGGACGACGCCCGACTCCCAGACGTCATTCTGCGGGTCGGTGGCGTACACCTGAACTCCGTCGGCCTTCGCGCCGCTCGGCAGGGTGATCTTGCCCGTGATCGAAGCCCCCGTCGGCAACGTGATGTTCACGCCGGTCTTGTTCTGGCCGGAGGTGACCTTGACAGCGGTGGCCTTGTTGAAACTGTAGGCGTTCGCGTACCACTTGCTGACGGCCTTGCCGCTCTCGCCGTAGTAGCTGAACTGGAGCTTGTAGCTGCCCGCCAGCAACTTCGTCACCCTGTAGTTGCCGTCCTTGTCGGGCTGCGTGGAGGACACGCTGTCGACCGAACCCGTGTAGACCTGAACGTAGACGTCTTCGGTGCTCACACCCTTCGGCAGTGTCACCTTGCCGGCGGTCGAGGCGTTGGCGGGTGCCTGCTTCATGGTGGCGTTCACGCCGCTCTTCGCGGTGGTCGCCTGCAGCGCGATCTTGGTCGCCCCGGCCGAGGTCGTCGCACCGTTCCACCACTGCGTCGCGAGACGCTCGCCGTTCTCCAGGTACAGGTACGCGTGGGGTGCGAACTCGACCGTGTAGGTGCCGGCCTTGAGCGAGGTGACCTTGTAGTCGCCCTTGCTGTCGGGGGTTGCATGGCCTACGGCGACCTTCTTGGAGTCGTAGACCGTGACGCTGACCTCGTACGGTTGGAACCCGGTCGGCACGGCGACTTTGCCGGAGATGGAGGCGGCGAGCTTCATGTTGAGGCTCACTCCGCTCGTGGTCTTCTTCGCCTTCACCCTGACGATCTTCGCCTTGCTGGCGTCGGTGGTGTTACCACACCACATGTTGGTGACGCTGCTGGCAGTGCTGCCGCCGTCGTAGTAGGAGAACTGCACTCTGTACTCACCGGGCTGCAGACGAGTGAACTTGTATGTGCCGTCCTTGGCCAGACCGGTGGTCGCGAGCGAACCCGAGTCGTGCGTGACGTCGTAGAGGTTCACCGACACGCGATCGAGCTTCGCGCCCTTGGGTAGGGTCACCTTGCCGCTGATCGCGCCCGTGAGGTGAGCGTATACGGCCCGCTGCGGGGTGAAGTCGGCACCGGTCTTGTCCGCTCCGACGGCCAGGGTGAGCACCTTGGCCTTCGCGAGCGTCGCCCCGCCGCCCCACCAGGCGCTGCCCTGCGGGCTGCCCTGCGTGGGAACGTACTGCAGCTTGTAGCTGCCGGGGCGCAGGCCCTCCATCTTGTACTTGCCGTCTTTGCCGACGGTGGCCCAACTCACCGACTCGGTTCCGTCGCCCTTCGCGGGCAGCAGCCGCACCTGGCCGCCCTCGAGGTCGGCCTTGATGCCGCTCGGCAGCACCACCCTGCCCGAGATGACGCTGGCCTTGACGAGGGTGGCGTTGATGCCGGTGAGCTGCTGGTTCTTGGTGAGCGTGATCAGCTTCGCGGCGGTGACCGTGTCGGCGTTCTGCCACCACTGGTCGACGGCTCCTGCCGCGCTGAAGCCGACCCTGTAGCTGCCGGCGGCGAGGCCGGCCACCTGGTAGTTGCCGTTCGCAGCGACTGCGGCACTCCCGATCCACTCGTTCTTGCTGTCGTACACGGTGACCTGAACGTCTTGAGCTTGTACACCGCTCGGCACGGTGACCTTGCCGGAGATCGAGGCACCGGCGGTGAGCGTGGCATTGATGCCGGTCACCTGCTGCTCGGCGGCGAGGGAGATGATCGTCGCGTCGGCCGCCTTCTCCTTGCCGTTCCACCACTGCGTGTCGAGCTGAGGCCATCCTCCGCCCTCGAACTTCACCTTGTAGCTGCCGGCGGGAAGACCCTTGATCGTAAAGTTGCCGTTGGCTTCGGGGTAGGCCTCGGCCACCGAGGTGGTCGTGTCATTCGACTTGTAGACCAGAACCTCCACGTCCCAGTTGCTGTAGCCGCTCGGCAGCGTGACCTTGCCCGAAATGGTGGTCGCCTTCGGAATCGTGAAGTTGACGCCGGTCTTGTTGCCGGCGCTCAGGTTGATGGCGGTCGCGCCACTGAAACTCGTCTTGCCGTCGTACCAGAGCGTGTGCTGGTTCCAGTCTTCGTCCTGGTACTCAAGCCCCAGCTTGTAGGTGACGTTGCTCAGGTACTCGATCGTGTAGTTGCCGCTGGCGTCGGGGTAGCCCCAGCCCGCTGCGTTCTGGCTCGAGTCGTAGGCGGTGATCCAGACCGAGTTCGGATCCACGCCGTTCAGCGTGACCTTGCCCGAGATCGTGCGATCCGAGACATCCTCTGCACCCGCGGTGGGCGGCGGGGTGGTCTCCGCGGCCCTTCGCGGCTCGGGCGCGGGTTCGGGATCCGGCGCGGGTTCGGGATCGGGCGTCGCGCTCGGCGTCTCGGTCGCCTCCTGCGCGTCAGCCGCAGGAGCCTCGCTCACCGGTGCCTCCGGCGTCGCGTCGACCTCGGGGGCCTCACTGCCCTCCGTTGCCGACGTGGCGTCAGAAACAGCTGAGACCCCAGCCGGGGCCTCAGAGTTGTTCTCATCGACAGCGTAGGCTGCCGCGGGGGAGAGCAGAGACGCAACGAGCGCCGCGGCCACCCCGATACCGGCAAGCGACCTGCGCCGCCTGCCCAAGATCGAAGACATGATCGATTCCTCTCCATTGAGTCGACTGCTGGCAACCGAGGCCTCATTGCCCGGTAGCGCGTGCATCGCAGTCTTAAGCTGATCGTAAGCTGAGA
Organism: Leucobacter sp.; assembly: GCA_047973175.1. Lineage (GTDB taxonomy): Bacteria > Actinomycetota > Actinomycetes > Actinomycetales > Microbacteriaceae > Leucobacter. Next base: position 32,504 of record JBKEBN010000186.1, on the reverse strand, counting down.
GTCGCGATCGGTCGAGGTGCCGGCGCAACTGAGGGGAAAGGCTACACTCCCGATCGCCCGGTGTTGGAGGTTCTCCTGCGCCCTGTCATGAAGATCCATGACGCGCGGTCAGGTCCCGGGCGCAGAGCGCACCGCAGCGGCATCCGCCTCCGACGCAGGACACTAGGCTGGTGGGGTGACCCATCATGCCGTAGAGTTGCCCCCGCAGGGCGCGATCCTGTTCATCGACAAGGCGGAGGGGTGGACCAGCCACGACGTGGTCGCGAAGGCGCGCAGGGCGCTCGGCGCCCGCAAGGTCGGCCACGCCGGCACGCTCGACCCCATGGCGACCGGTCTGCTGGTGCTCGGGATCGGCCCGGCCACCAGGCTGCTCACTCACCTGGTGGGGCTCGGCAAGACCTACGAGACGACGATTCGGCTCGGCGTGACGACGGTCTCCGACGACCGCGAGGGCAACATCATGGACATCGCCCCGCCCGCCGACGTGGAGGCGCTCGCCGCCGATCCCGAGCGCATTCGAGCGGCGGTCGCCGACCTGACGGGCGACATCGAGCAGGTTCCGAGCGCGGTCAGCGCGATCAAGGTCGACGGCAAGCGGGCCTACGATCGCGTGCGCGCAGGCGAGGAGGTCGCGCTGCAGAAGCGACCCGTGACGATCGAGAGCTTCGAGATCGAGGAGCCGCGCATCGCCTCGGCCGTGGGGCTGTCGGGCGGGTCGATGCCGATGGACGTCATCGACGTCGACGCGGTCGTGCGGTGCTCGTCGGGCACCTACATTCGCGCGCTCGCGCGAGACCTGGGCGAGAAGCTCGGGGTCGGCGGCCACCTCGTAGCGCTGCGGCGCACCGAGGTGGGGCCGTTCGACCTGACGGGCGCGACCGCGACCGAAGACCTCGCCGAGGGGCGGATCGGCGAACTGATCGATCCGGCGGCGGTGGCCCGCGCGATCCTGCCCGAGCTGCGACTCACCGAGCAGCAGGCGATCGACCTGGGACACGGCAAGCGGTTCTCGATCGAGGCCGACGTGTGCCCCGACGCCGAACTCGTGGCGGCGGTCGCGCCAGACGAGCGGCTCGTCGGCCTCGTCGAGGTCAAGCACGGGCGGGCCAGGGCCGTCACCAATTTCCCGACGCCCGACGCGGTGAGCGCCGTGCGGCGTTCCGGGCCGGAGCCCGGCGCGTGATTCTCTGGTACGGCGGGGTGGTGATCGCCGTCGCGATCGTGGCGGCGGTCGTGTGCGTGTTCACGTCGCTGCGCAAGCAGGGCCCCAACGACTACACGATGGGGGCGACGCTGCTGGTGACGATCCTGCTGCTCGTGCAGATCGTGATCTCGATCGCGGCACCGTTCGCGGGCAACCATGCGGCGGGCGATCCGCTCGAGTTCTGGATGTACCTCGTCGTCGCGTTCTTGATGCCGCCGGCCGCGGGATTCTGGGCGCTCGTGGATCGGTCGCGCTGGGCCAATCTGGTGCTCGCGGTCGTCAACCTCGCGGTCGCGGTGATGACCTATCGCATGCTGGTGATCTGGGGCGCGTGAACATCTTTTTCGACACGCCCGCGTGTCAGAGACCCTCAAGTATGGGTTGAGGAATTAGACTCTCCAGCTTGACTTGCGCGAATGACAACGGTGTAATTGTGGGGTGCCGCGCGTTCAGTTGCGGCTGTCGCCATCGAGACGCCTGGGGGATCGCCTGTGACTTCTTCGCCGCAGAGCCCGGTTCCCAGCAACTGGTACGTCGACCCGGTCTTTCTCGGCATTCCGAGCCGGCGCGACGAGAACGAGGCGCTCGCCTGGCAGGCCGACGCCCTCTGCGCGCAGACCGATCCCGAGGCGTTCTTCCCCGAGAAGGGCGGCTCGACCCGCGAGGCGAAGCGCATCTGCGAGAGCTGCGAGGTGCGCGCGGAGTGCCTCGAGTACGCGCTCGAGAACGACGAGCGCTTCGGCATCTGGGGCGGTCTCTCCGAGCGCGAGCGCCGCAGGCTTCGGCGCGAAGCCATCTGATCTTCGTCTCTGATCTTCGTCTTCGATGGCTCGCCAGGCATGGCTCCAGGGCGCGCACAACAAGCGCGCCTAAACTAAGCCTGATATGCGCACGAGAGTAACCGCCATTCTGGTCGCCCAGCGCGGCGGAGAATGGCTCGACCAGACCATCGCGGGGCTCGCAGAGCAGACTCTTGCTCCCGATGCGATCATCGCGGTCAACAACGGCGGACCCGAGCGGGTGTCGAAGCAGTTGATGGCCGCCGACGTGACCCGAGTGGTGGGAATATCGCATCGGCAGTCGTTCGGGCAGGCCGTGGCGCACGGGGTGAAGGCCGCCCCGGCCGCGCCCGTCGCGGAGGCGGAGCCGAGCGCGAGGCTCGAATCGGGTGCGGAGCCCGATCCCGAGACCGCGCCGAGCACTCCGGCGGAAGCCGGCCCCGAAGGCGGCCCGGAGGCCGAGCCGGAGTCCGACACCGCCGCACCGGATGCCGACGCCGAGGCGGAAACCGATTCCGAATCGGGATCGGAGCCCGCGGCCGAACCGGAGGGCGCGGTGGCCTCCGTGCTCGCCGATGACCCCCACCTCGACGCGCCCGACGACTGGATCTGGCTGCTCAGTGAAGACTCCTGCCCCGAGCCGGAGGCGCTCGAGCGCATAGTGAGTGCGGTGGGGCGAGGTCCGTCCGTCGTGGTCGCCGGCCCCAAGGTCGTCGACTGGGATCACCCGGAGCGCATCATCGAGATGGGTGAGAGCCTCACCCACTACGGCGGCCGCTGGCTGCTGCGCCGGCAGGAGCTCGATCAGCAGCAGTACGACCACATGCAGGACGTGATGGGCGTCGGCCCCGTCGGCATGCTCGTGCGCCGCGACATCTGGGAGCAGCTGGGCGGCTTCGATCCCGCGCTGCGCGTCTACGACGACGGCCTCGACTTCTGCGTGCGCGCACGGCTCGCGGGCTACCGCGTCGAGGTCGCGCCGGCCTCCCGCGTACGCTTCGCGCAGAGCGGTGTCGCCGGCCCCCGCATCGATCGCGCTCGCTCGGTGCTGCGCACGGCGCACCGCCAGGCCCGCACCGCGCAGCTGCGCCGCCGCATCTCCTACGCCCCGGCGTTCGTGGCCTTCTTCATGTGGCTCGGGCTGCCGCTCTACGGTCTGGGGCGGGTGGCCTGGTCGCTCATCCGCGAGCAGCCGGGCTACATGATCGGCGAGTTCGTGGCGGCCCTCACGGTCTTCTTCACGCCGCACACCATCATCTCCTCCAGGCTTCGCATCAGGCGGCAGTCGACGGCGGGGTGGGACGCGATCAGGCCCCTGCGCATCGATCCCAAGAGCGTGCGCACCGCGCGCATGATCGACCGCGAGATCATACTCGCGTCGAGCCGCAGGCAGCGACGCGAACTGCACTTCATCTCGACGGGCGGTCTCGGGGTGCTGGTCGCCGCGGTCGTCGCCTCGGCCGCGTTGACCTGGTGGGCGCTGCCCCGCACGAGCCTCGTCGGCGGCGGGCTGGCCCCGCTCAGCTCGCTCGATCAGCTGTGGTGGCACACGCGCACCCTCGACGGCGTGCCGGCCGACCCCTTCAACTGGGTGCTCGCGCTGCTCGGCACCCTCACCTTCTGGAACCCCTCGCACGCGATCGTGCTGCTGATGGTCGTCGCGATTCCGCTCACCGCGCTGGGCGGCTGGATCTGGGGTGCCCAGCTCACCGAGTCGAAGTCGGGTCGCGCGCTGCTGGGCCTGGGCTTCGCGCTGAGCCCCGTGCTGCTCGGATCGCTCGACGGCGGCCGGCTGCCGACGCTCGTGCTGACCGTCGTGCTGCCGTGGCTGCTGCTGGCCGCCGCGCGCTGCCGCGAATCCTGGAGCTGGGCCGGAACGGCGTCGCTGCTCGCGGGCGTCGCGCTCGCGGCGGCTCCGATCCTGCTGCCCGCGGCCGTGATCCTGCTCGTCGTGGGCTTCTTCTCGAGCCTGCGCGGCATGGTGCGCGTGCTGACGACCGCCATCGTGCCGCTCGTGCTCTTCGCGCCGAAGATCGTGACCAGCCTGCTTGCCGGCCGGCCCCTCGACATCCTGCGCGACCCCGGTGTGGTCTCCCAGTTCGAGCCCGGCACCCCCTGGCACCTCATGCTCGGCTTCCCCGAGTTCGGCCTGGAGGGCTGGGCCGACGTGCTCAACGGCATCGGCCTCGGCGGGCCGCCGGCGACCCTGCTCATCGGCGTGCTCATGGCGCTGCTCGCGTTTCTGGCGCTGGTGGGGCTGTTCACCGGCCCGGTGCCGGTGACGCTGTTCAGCTCGCTCACGGGCGGTCTCGGCATGCTCACCGCGCTGGCTTCGGCGCAGCTGCACCTCGCGGTCAGCGGCAACGAGACGATCGCGGTGTGGACGGGCTCGGGTCTCGCGGTGTACTGGATCGCGCTGCTCAGCCTCGCCGCCGTGGGAGCCGACACCCTGGGGCGCGCCGCGGCACCTCTGGTGTCGCTCGCGCTGGTCACGGCGCTCATCGCCGTGGTGCCTGTGGGATCGCAGCTGTTTCTCGGGCAGGTGCCGTTCAGGCCGGCGAGCTCGCAGATGCCCGCCCTGGTGCAGGCCGCGGGCGAGAACGACCCCGGGGTGCGCACGATCGTGGTGACTCCGACGGCACCGCACGAGGTGCGCGCCGAACTGGTCAGCGGGGTCGGTCTGCGCCTCGATCAGATTCGCTCGGCGGCACTGGCACCCGACGAGACCGACGCCGACCGCACCCTCGCAGAGCTCGTCGCCGGGCTCGCCAGTGTGGGTGGCGACGACGTCGAGAAGCAGCTGCACGCCGAGAGCATCGGCTTCGTGCTGCTGCCCGAGGGCGGCGACGAGAACGAGCGCGCCGAACTGCAGCGCGTCTTCGATCAGCACAGCGCGCTCACGAGCGCCGGGCTCACCGACCAGGGGCTGCTCTGGCGGGTGGTGGATCCGCAGGCCGACGACGACGCGGCGGGAGACGCGGCGCAGCGCCTCGGCGGCACCTCGATCAGCGGCGAGACCATCTGGGTGATCCAGCTCGCCGTCATGCTCGGCATGCTGCTGCTCGCGCTGCCGACCGGAGAGGTCACCTACCGGCCCGCGCGCCGCAAGAAGCCCTCGAAGCGGAAGCGGCGCGCGGCCGCGAGGCAGGCCGCGGTGCGGGCGACGGCTGCCGGCGGCAGCGTCGGTGGTGCTGCGGTGGCCGTGGCGGAGTCCGAGGCGGCCACCGAGGCCGCGGACGATGCGGTTTCGGAGACGGTCGCCGAGGCCGACACCGAGACGGTGGTGGTGGCCGAGTCGGTGGTCGAGGCCGAAACCGAGGCTGAGGTCGATCCTGAGCCGGGAGTGGAGCCGGAGCCGGACGCCGCATCCGAGCCGGATCCCGATCCAGAACCTGCGCCCGATTCAACAGCTGAGCCCGACTCGGAATCGAAGCCCGACCCGGAGGTCGCGAACGCGCACTCCGACACCGACGAGCCGAGCGAGGGAGGTGCGCGATGAGCCGGAAATCGCGGATCTTGCGCGGCAGCGCGCGGGCCGCGAGCGGCCTGCTCGTGGTGGCCGTCGCGGCCGTCGCGGTCGTGGTGCTCAGCAGCTTCGAACTGCCGGAGGTGGGCCGTAAGCCGCTCGCGATCACGGTCGACACGACCCAGAACGCCCACCACAGCGTGGTCTGCGGCGGTCCCTTCACCGTGCTCGGTGCCGACGAGGACCGGCCCGACGCCGCGATCCCCGTCGGGGCTCCGACGGTCGCGCTCGCGGGAGCCTCCGAGAGCACGAGGAAGCTGGAACTCGCCGAGGGCGGCGATGCGACGCCGGTCGTCTACGAGGGGCTCCTGGGAGACCCCCTGGGCGCGGCGCAGATTCAGAAGGTCGACACCGAAGCGCTGCGCGGCACCGCGGCGAGCACCTGCGCCGAGCCGCTCAACGAGCAGTGGCTCCTCGGCGGATCGACCGACGTGGGCGTCTCGACCACCCTCGCGCTCGGCAACGCGGGCAGCGTTCCGGCCAACGTGCAGATCACGGTCTACGCAGAGGATGGCGAGGTCGACGCCGTCGAGACGGCCGGCGTGATCGTGGCATCCGGCAGCGAACAGGTCGTGTCGCTCAACGGTTACGCGCCCGTGCGCGAGCGACTCGCCGTGCGCGTGGTGAGCACCGGTGCGCCGGTGACGGCGAGTCTCGGCGTGGGGCAGACCAACGGGCTCGAGCCCTTCGCCGTGTCTTGGGTGACGCGTCAGCAGCAGCCCGAGACGACCCTCGTGGTGCCGGGAGTCGCGAACGTCAGCGATTTCGAGCGCGGCCCCGGTGACGCCGGTCAGGGCGATCAGTACGCGGTGACCGTTCGCGCGCTCGCGCCGGGCGATGAAGAGGGAACCGCGCGCGTCAGCTCGCTCGACGCGAACGGCAAGCGCACCGAGCTCGGCGAGATACCGCTGGTGCCGGGAGAGGTCGGCGAGTTTCTCATCGACACCTGGCCGAAGAACGCGAACGCCGCGATCATCGAGTCGGACGTGCCCATCGTCGGCAGCGTGCTGGGTTCGGCCACCGAGGGCGAGGAGCACGACTACGAGTGGTTCACCCCGGCGGACGAGCTCGCGGCGGGCGTGCAGACCGCCGCACCCGTCGTGTCGGGCGGCGAGCTCGTGCTCGTGAACACGGGTACTGCCAATTCCGAGGTGCAGATCGTCTCGACGGCGAAGCCTGACGCGCAGCCGAAGACCCTCACCGTGGAGTCGGGCACCGCAGTCGTCGTCGCCGACGCACCGGCCGACGCGCTCATCACCGCGTCGCAGCCGCTCTTCGCGGGGGTGCGCTACGTCTCCGGCGGCGATATCGCGGGGTATCCGACGCTCGCGGCCGACCCGCGCGACGGCACGCTCACCGTCTTCACCCGGTAGCTCGCAGCCCAAGCCCGTTAGACTGGGGCCATGTTCGGTCGTTCGCACAGGTCTCGTGACACGTCTGCAGCGACCGCTGCCGCGACTGCCGTCGCCGCGCGGCACAGGCACGGCAGGCGACCGATCCGGTCTTCGATCACCGGCCCCGGCCTGCCCGATCCGAACAGTCGCTTTCTGCGCTTCGAGGCCGACGCCCGCGGTGCGGTGCAGCTGCTGCAGGCCAGCTTTCCCGACGAGTTGCGCGGCGTGCAGGTGGGCTTCCAGACCGTGCCCACCGGGCGGGGCGAGAGCCGCTTTCCTCTGCTGTACTCCATCGACCGGGCCAGCCGCACCATTATGCTCTTCCGCATGCCGATTCAGCGCGCCCGCGGCCTCCGCGTCGACGACGCCGAGCATCGCCGCTACTTCGTGGAGCACTGCGTCTATCAGGCGGTCTGCGAGTACCTCGGGCGCGAGCCGTGGGAGCTGCTGCCCGGCCGCTTCGATCACTTCTAGTTCTGCCGTTCGACGCCCGGCTGGGCGGGCGGCGCATCACCGGAGGGTGATGACTCGCGGGATGAGGTGCGGCCGGCATCGGGGCAGCGCACGCGCGCAATCAGGCTGCCGGGGGAGAGAGCGAGCATAATGGGAGCATGAGTGCGCGCATCTTGGTTGTTGACGATGACAGGGCGCTGGCCGAAATGCTCAGCATGGTGCTCGAGGGAGAGGGCTTCATCACCGAGCACTCGGCCGACGGAGCCGAGGCCGTCGAGCATTTCCGCGTGATGCGGCCCGACCTGGTGCTGCTCGACGTCATGCTGCCGGGGCTCGACGGCATCGAGGTGTGCGAGCGCATCCGAGCGGAGTCGGGGGTGCCCATCATCATGCTGACGGCCCGCACCGACACCCGCGACGTGGTGCGCGGGCTCGAGGCCGGTGCCGACGACTACGTCGTGAAGCCCTTCACGCCCGCAGAGCTGACCGCGCGCATTCGCGCCCGCCTGCGCGAACCGCAGCAGGAGACGACGGAGACCCTGCGCATCGGCGACCTCACGATCGACGTTCCCGCGCACGAGGTGAGGCGCGGTTCGCAGCCGATCCCGCTCACCCCCCTCGAATTCGATCTGCTCGTCATTCTGGCGCGCAAGCCGCAGCAGGTGTTCACGCGCGAGGTGCTGCTCGAGCGCGTGTGGGGGTACCAGTACAAGGCCGATACGCGGCTGGTCAACGTGCACGTGCAGCGGTTGCGGGCGAAGATCGAGAAGGATCCCGATCACCCGACGATCGTGATGACGGTGCGCGGGGTGGGGTATCGCGCGGGTGCGCCGACAGAGTAGCGTGAAACGGCAGCGCCGAGGCGGCAGGGGTCGCTTCGGCGCTTGGCTGCGGCGGTTGCGGCTGTGGTGGCTGCGGGTGTCGCACCCGGTGCTCGGACCGTTCCGGGCGCAGTGGCGACGCTCGCTGATGCTGCGCACGATGACGATCACCGGTCTGGTGACCGTGTTCATGGTGGTCGTCGCCGGGGTGTTCATTCTGACGAGCATCAGCGAAGACCTGTACTCGTCGCGTCGAGATCAAGCGCTGCAGGACTCGGCGCGCGCGACGCTCGCCGCGCAGCGGCAGATCGACGCCTCGGACGCGGTGGATCGCGGCGTCCTGTCGACGCTCGCGGCGTCGGTGCGACGCACGGTGCAGGACACCTCGGCCAGTCAGATGGTCTACCTGCGGCGGCAGGCGGGCCAGCCGTCGTTCCCGGAGGCTCCTCCGCCCTCGTACACCAACCTGATGCTGCCGGAGGTCGTGTCGCCCGAGCTGACGGCGGCGGTCTCGGCCAGAGACGAGCCGCAGCACTGGCAGGCGGTGACGTTCGTCGACGACGACGAGGTGCCGGCCCCCGGCGTCGTGGTGGGGTCGACGCTGTCCTTTCCCGCGGGTGCCGGCACCTACGAGCTGTTCATCGGGTACAACCTCGGCGACACGCAGAACACGCTGAGCTTCGTGCAGCGCACGCTGCTGATCACGGCTGCCGTGATGATCGCCTTCATCGGCGTGCTGGTGTGGATCATGTCGCGCATCGTGTTCCGCCCGATCCGCGCGGCGGCCGACACGAGCCGCCGCCTCGCGGCGGGCGAGAGCGACGCCCGCATGCCCCGCCAGGACGACGAGCACTTCGACGTGCTCTCCGAGGGCTTCAACGACATGGCCGACACGCTGCAGGCGCGCATCCAGGAGCTCGACACGCTCTCCGAGATGCAGCAGCGCTTCGTCTCCGACGTCTCGCACGAGCTGCGCACGCCGCTCACCACGATCCGCCTGGCGAGCGAGGTGCTGCAGGGGCAGGTCGATGCGCTGACGCCGGGGCAGCAGCGCGCGGTGCAGGTGCTCGGAACCCAGGTCGATCGCTTCGAGGCGCTGCTCGCCGACCTGCTCGAGATCTCGCGCTACGACGCCGGCCGGGTGACGCTCGAGACCGAACCGACGAGCCTCGTCGCGCTCGCGCACGGCGTGGTCGACGCCCTCCAGCCGCTCTCCCGGGGGCTCATCGAGGTGCGGCCGCTCGGCGGGTACAAACCGGTCGACGTCGACGCGCGCCGCATCCGCCGCATCATCTCGAACCTCGTCGGCAACGCGATCGAGCACGGCGAGGGCCAGCCGATCGTCGTCACGATCGATTCGAACGCCGCCTCGGTCGCGGTTGCGGTGCGCGACTGGGGAGTGGGCATGCGCCCCGAAGACCTGGAGCACGTCTTCGACCGCTTCTGGCGGGCGGATCCCTCGCGCAAGCGCACTCTCGGAGGAACGGGCCTCGGCCTCGCTATCGCGCAGGAGGACGCCGCGGTGCACGGCGGCACCCTCGATGCCTGGTCGCGCCTGGGAGACGGATCGAACTTCAGGCTCACGCTGCCGAGCGGAGACAGCGTCACCGACTTCGTGTCCCCGATCCCGCTCGTGCCCGACGACGTCGAGATCGAAGAGGGCGACCCGCAGAAGACCGGGGGCTGGCTGCGCAGACCCGGTCGCCGCATCAGAAAGGAGAAGCGGCAATGAAGACGCGGATCCCGAAGCTCGCTCGCCGCCAGCGGCCGGCAGCGCTCGCTGCCGCGCTGCTCGCCGCGTCGCTGATCGCGGGCTGCGCGTCGATTCCGACCACCGGCCCGGTCGAGGTGGGGCTCACCGACCTGCAGCAGGCCGAGCAGTTCGTGCAGTACAACCCGGCGCGGCCGGTTTCGGGTGCCAGCCAGGAGGATCTGGTGCGCGGCTTTCTGCAGGCCGGCGCGTCGAGCGCCGACGACTACGCCGTGGCGCGGGAGTTTCTGACGACCGAGTACGCGGGGCAGTGGGATCCGTACTACGGCGTGCTCATCGACGGCGGCAGCCGGCCCTATCGCGCCGCGGGCGAGAACTCGGGCGTGCTGTTGCTCTCGGCGACGGCCAAGGTCGATGCCGAGGGCAGCATGCTCCCCGTGCAGCCGGGGCCGAACACCGAGCTGCGCTTCGAGTTCGAGCGCGTGGGCGAGGAGTGGCGCATCTCGTCTGCGCCGGCCGGCATTATTCTCGACAGCGCGATCTTCTCCACGATCTGGTCTCCGCACCAGCTGTACTTCATCGGACCGGGCGACTACCTCGTGCCCGATACCCGGTGGTTCCTCACCCGCGCAGCGCTGCCGACCGAGATCGTGGGGGCGCTGCTCGAGGGCCCGGTCGAGTCGATGCGCGATGTGGTGCGCAGCGGCTTTCCCTCCGGCGCGGCGCTGGCCTCGAAGTCGGTGCCGGTCACCGACGGTCAGGCCGTCATCGACCTGAACGGCGCGGCGCTCGACGCCGACCCGCGAACCCTCGCCGAGATGAACGAGCAGGTCAAGATGAGCCTGCAGTCGGTGACCGGCATCAGCGGTTTCGAGTTGCGCGCGGAGGGTGTGGCGCTCGCCACGCTCCCCGATTCGGCGGAGGCACTGAGAACGGTCAGCGAGATCACCACTCCAGCGGTGCTCAGCGACGGAAAGTTCGGCACTTTCGCGGTCGGAGTCTTCACCGAGACGCCCGAACTGGGCCCGCTGATCGCCGACCTCGATCCCACGGCGATCACGCTCGCGCCCGACGGCAGCGCGGCGGCGGTGCTGAACGACGGGGGCGTCGAGAAGGTGACGCCCGAGGGAGTGGCGATCATCGATGACCGGCGCGGGCTGCTGGCACCGACGTACGACCTATTCGGCAACATCTGGACGTTCCGCGGCAGCAAGGCGGACGAGGCGCAGGTGACCCTGGCCGACGGGACCGCGCAGGCGATCTCGGTGACGTGGCTCGCCGACCGCAGGCCGGTGGCGGTGCGCGTGTCGCCCGACGGCAGCCGCATCGCGGCCCTCGTGCGCGATGCGGCGCAGAGCTTCGTGCTGGTCGGCGGCGTGATCCGCGACGAGCAGGGCGTACCGACGGCCGTCACCCAGGAGGCGGAGGTGCAGGCCTGGATCGAGGGCAGAGCCGTCGACCTCGACTGGGTGGGGCAGTCCCGCTTCGCCGTGCTGTCGCGCACGGAGGGCACCACCCGTGTGACCGTCGGCGGACCCGGCATGTTCACGTCGGAGCAGGGCTCCGTGCCCGGGGGAGCGTCGATCACGGGCGGCGGCAGTCGGGCGCAGCTGCGCGTGCTCGGCGACGGCAGCAACCTCTTCACCCCGCAGGGCAGCGGGTGGCAGCGCGTGGAGGGCGAGGTCTCGGTGCTCGCCAAGCGGGGCTGAGGTGACTGAGATGCGAAGCCGGTCGCGCTGGCGCGAACTCCGGCTCGACCTGCTCGCGCTGCTCTGGCCGACGGCCTGCGTCGCGTGCGGTGCCGCAGACCGCGACATCTGCGACTCCTGCCTGGCGGAGGCCGCCGAGGCGGAGCCGCCGCGGCACCTCGACCTCGGCACGCCCTGCGCGGTGCGCGGTGCCTACGACGGGCCGCTGCGCGAGATGCTCGTCGCCTTCAAGCACGGCGGCCGCACCGGTTTCGCACGGCGGCTGGGGCCGCAGCTGCGGGTGCCGCTGCTCGCGGCGCTGGAGAACTGCCGGGGGCCCGAAGCGCCGGTGCTCGTGACGGTTCCGTCGCGTCGCTCCCGGGTGCGCCAGCGCGGCTATCAGCACGTGGACGTGCTGGTGACCTCGGCGCTGCGCGGTCGACGCGCGCGAGTGCTGCGGCTGTCTGCACTGCGCGCGCTGCGGGGGCGTCGCGGTCAGGTGGGGCTCGGGCAGGTGGAGCGGGATCGCAACGCGCGGCTCATCGCGGTGCGTCGCCCCGCACGGTCGGTGCTGCCGGGGCGCGAGGTGATCCTCGTGGACGACATCATCACGACGGGCGCGACCGTGCTCGCGGCCCGCGACGAACTCGAGCGCGCGGGCGCACGCGTCGTTGCCATCGTCGCGCTGTGCGCCGTCGAACGCAGAGACACGCGCGCCTCCGAGGATGAGGTGGCACGCGCCTCAGGGAGTGGAGTAGGGTTCTGGAAAGGCGTAACGGTGCGTCACAGCGGCCCACCCGCCTGAGTCACCTGGGAGGTCACCATGGACGTGAACATCCGCGGCAAGAACGTCGGTATCACCGATCGCTTTGAGAACTACGTCGAATCGAAGACGGAGAAGGTGGCGGGCCTGCTGCCCAAGGCGCAGGCATTCGAGGTCAGGGTTTCCCGCCAGAGCGATCGCAGCCCCAAGAACGGCGATACCGTCGAGATCACCCTCATCGGCCCCGGACCCGTGATCCGCGCGGAGTCCGCCGGCGGCGACAAGTACACGGCCTTCGACATGGCCTACGGGCGCGTGCTCGAGCGCATCCGCCGCATGAAGGACCGCAAGCACGATCGCCGCGGACGGGGGCGGCTCTCGCTCGCAGACGCCTCCGCGCACGACTTCGCCGAGATCGACGTGAAGCCCGCGTCGGCCGAGGTGCTCAACGCCGTTGCGAACGGCAACGGCGCACTCGCTGAGGAGGAGGTCGTCGAGGAGAACTACTCGCCGGTCGTGATCCGCAGCAAGGAGTTCCCGGCCGAGCGCCTCGCGGTCGAAGACGCCCTCGACCGGATGGAGCTCGTCGGCCACGACTTCTTCCTCTTCATCGACGCCGCATCCGATCGCCCGAGCGTCGTGTACCGCCGCAAGGGGTGGAACTACGGCGTCATCGCGCTGGCAGACGACTGAGCCGAGTGGCTACCCGCTTCCGAGCGGCGTGCCCGTAGACGTGTCACCGCCCCCGACCGCTGAGCCGGGGGCGGTTTCGTCGTTTCGTGCTGCCTATCCGCGCGATCAGTGGCCGTCCAGGGATCTCCCCAGCCCGCTACCGGTCTCGGCTTGCTAAGCTGAAGCATTGTCACAATTTGGCAACGACGGTGGCGTCCCCGAAATCTGCGGGCACCGCACCACCGCGCAAACCGTACAGGAGAGACAACGTGGCGTCAGTTCTCGAAAAGATGCTTCGCGTGGGCGAGGGTCGCACTCTGAAGAAGCTCGAGCGAATCGCGAAGACGGTCGCCGCGCTCGAGAGTTCCTTCGAGGAGCTGACCGACGACGAGCTTCGAGGCGAGACCGCCGAGTTCCGCGAGCGCCTCGAGAAGGGCGAGACCCTCGACGACCTGCTGCCCGAGGCGTTCGCCGCGGTGCGCGAGGCCGCGAAGCGCACCATCGGCCTGCGCCCCTTCGACGTGCAGGTGATGGGCGGTGCCAACCTGCACCTCGGCAACATCTCCGAGATGAAGACCGGTGAGGGCAAGACGCTGGTCGCCACCATGCCCGCCTACCTCAACGCGCTCGCGGGCAAGGGCGTGCACATCGTCACGGTCAACGACTTCCTCGCGAGCTACCAGAGCGAGCTCATGGGCCGTGTGTTCCGCGCCCTCGGCATGACGACCGGGTGCATCGTGGCCGGGCAGGATCCCGAGCTGCGCCGCGAGCAGTACAACGCCGACATCACCTACGGCACCAACAACGAGTTCGGCTTCGACTACCTGCGCGACAACATGGCCGGCTCGGCCGAGGAACGGGTGCAGCGCGAGCACTTCTTCGCCATCATCGACGAGGTCGACTCGATCCTCATCGACGAGGCCCGCACGCCGCTCATCATCTCCGGCCCGTCTTCGGGCGAGGCCAACCGCTGGTTCGGCGAGTTCGCGCGGATCGCCCGCAAGCTCGTGCCGGGAGCCGACTACGAGGTCGACGAGAAGAAGCGCACCATCGGCGTGCTCGAACCCGGCATCGAGAAGGTCGAAGACTACCTGGGCATCACCAACCTCTACGAGTCGGTGAACACGCCCCTCATCTCCTTCCTCAACAACTCGATCAAGGCGCGGGCGCTGTTCACGCGCGACAAGGACTACGTCGTGCTCAACGGCGAGGTGCTCATCGTCGACGAGCACACGGGCCGCATTCTCGCCGGCCGTCGCTACAACGAGGGCATGCACCAGGCCATCGAGGCGAAAGAGGGCGTGCAGGTCAAGGCCGAGAACCAGATGCTCGCCACCGTCACGCTGCAGAACTACTTCCGCCTTTACGAGAAGCTCTCGGGCATGACCGGCACCGCCGAGACCGAGGCGGGCGAGTTCATGTCGACCTACAAGCTCGGAGTCGTGCCGATCCCGACCAACAAGCCGATGGTGCGCAAGGATCAGCCCGACCTCGTCTACAAGAACGAAGAGGCGAAGTTCGCGCAGGTCGTCGAAGACATCGTCGAGAGGCACGAGAAGGGCCAGCCCGTGCTCGTGGGCACCACGAGCGTCGAGAAGAGCGAGTACCTCTCGCGCATGCTCGCCAAGAAGGGCGTGCGCCACGAGGTGCTCAACGCCAAGAACCACGCTCGCGAGGCCGCGATCATCGCCCAGGCGGGTCGCCTCGGCGCGGTCACCGTGGCGACCAACATGGCCGGTCGCGGCACCGACATCATGCTCGGCGGCAACGCCGAGTTTCTCGCCGTGCAAGAGATGGCCTCGCGCGGGCTGTCGACCGAAGACGATCCCGAAGCCTACGAAGAGGCCTGGGACGGGGTGTTCGACGCGGTCAAGGAGACCGTTGCCGGCGAGGCCTCCAAGGTCTCGGCGGCGGGTGGCCTCTACGTGCTCGGCACCGAGCGCCACGAGTCGCGCCGCATCGACAACCAGCTGCGCGGCCGCTCCGGTCGCCAGGGCGACCCGGGCGAGAGCCGCTTCTGCCTGTCGCTCGCCGACGACCTCATGCGCCTCTTCAACTCGGGTGCCGCGGCCGCGCTGATGAATCGCAGCAGCTTCCCCGACGACCTCGCCATCGAATCGAAGGTCGTCTCGCGCGCCATCCAGAGCGCGCAGAGCCAGGTCGAGCAGCGCAACGCCGAGATTCGCAAGAACGTGCTGAAGTACGACGACGTGCTGGATCGCCAGCGCAAGGCCATCTACAGCGACCGCCAGCAGATCCTCGACGGCGAAGACATCGAGTCCCGCATCGACGCGTTCCGCGAGCAGACGATTGACGCGATCCTCGACTCGCACGGAGTCTCCGGCGACTGGGACTTCGACGCGCTGTGGGCCGACCTGCGGCAGGTGTACCCGATCCGGCTCACCGTCGACGAGGTCGTTGCCGAGGCCGGCGGCAAGCAGGTCGACAAGGCGTTCCTGCGCCGTGAGATCCTCTCCGACGCGGAGGTGGCCTACTCGGAGCGCGAGACCACCCTCGGCGAGGAGGCGACCCGCGAGCTCGAGCGCCGCGTGGTGCTCACGACCGTCGATCGCCGCTGGCGCGACCACCTCTACGAGATGGAATACCTCAAGGAGGGCATCGGCCTGCGAGCCATGGCCCAGCGCGATCCGCTGGTCGAGTACCAGCGCGAGGGCTACGGCATGTTCGAGGGCATGATGGGCCAGATCAAGGAAGAGACGACCGGGCTGCTGTACAACCTCGAGGTGAAGGTGCGCCCCGCCGAGGGGCCGCAAGACCATGTGCACCTCGAGGGTGGCGGTCTCGATGAGCAGCAGAGCCCCGACCAGTCGAAACTCAGCTACAGCGCCCCCGATGAAGACGGCGACCCGACCGTGAGCGGTGCCGGCAAGCAGCAGAAGAACGGTCGCGGAGGCGCTCAGGCGCGGGCGCAGCGGGGCGGCCAGGCCGCCCGCACCCAGGCCCAGGCTCAAGTGCAGCAGCGGCGCGGCGCGTTCGGGCAGCAGGTGCCGGCCGACGAAGCAGAGGCTCCGGCTCCGGCGAACCGCGCCGAGCGCCGCGCCAACAAGAAGAAGTAAGCCCCGCTTCACGCGGCATCGGCTGAGAACCGCGACAGCGGAACGACCAGGAGACAGGTATGGCAAAAGAGAACGGCACGCAGCTGTCTAAGAACGAGCGCCGCGCGCAGGCGCGAGAGCAGGCGCGCCTCGCCCGCGAACGCGAGAAGAAGCGCGAGAAGCGCAACCGGCTGCTGCTCCAGGGCGGCGTGGTCGTCGGTGTTCTGGCGATCCTCGGCATCGTGGCGCTCATTCTCACCCAGACCATGAAGCCCGCCGGCCCCGGCCCGGAGAACATGGCATCCGGCGGCGTGGTCATCGAGAAAGACCTCGCTGTGAGGCAGGGCCCCGCTCTCGAAGACGGCGAGAAGCGCGTCGCCCCCGAGGTCGACCGCGACAAGCTGCCCCTCGACGTGACCGTCTACGTCGACTACTCCTGCAGTCACTGCGCCAGCTTCGAGCAGCAGAACGGCGAGATGCTCGGCAACTGGGTCGGCAGCGGCGACTCGACCGTCGAGATCTACCCGGTGAACATTCTCGACACCACGGCCACCAACAACTACTCCACCCGCGCGGCCAACCTCCTCTCCTGCGTCGTCAACGGGGGGTCCGAAGACGGCGTCGTGTTCTCGCTGCACAACCAGCTGCTGAGCGCCGAGATCTTCGACAAGATGCAGACCCAGGGCGGCCTGAGCGACGACGAACTCGTGGCACTCGCCGAGCAGAACGGTGCCGACGCCGACGAGGAACTCAAGCAGTGCGTCAAAGATCAGCGCTTCGGCAGCTTCATCACCCAGAACACCGCGGTAGCAACCCAGGAGGGCATCGTCGGCCTGGCGAAGGGCGCGAGGCTCATCGACGACTCCACCACCGGCACCCTGCAGCCGGCCGGCGAACCGCAGAAGCTGCGCGGCACCCCGCTCGTCATCGTCAACGGCCAGCAGTGGAACGCCAACGAGGGCACGCTCGACAACTACCTCGCCAAGATCAAGGGCGAGATCGAGCAGAACGGCGGATCGTCGAAGAACGCCGAAGACGACTCGGCCAAGAGCGACACCACCGCCGGCGATGAGGCCGACAAGAAGAAATCGGAGTAAACTACACGGGGCGGTTTCGGCCGCCCCCTCGCCGCCTTAGCTCATCCGGTAGAGCAGCAGCCTTGTAAACTGCAGGTGGTCGGTTCGAGTCCGACAGGCGGCTCCACTCGCTTCGCTCGCTGCGCCGCCTGTCGGCCTGCGAACCGACTCCGGTGTCGCAGGCTCCACCGGCTTGCCCCGCGCAACGCTGGCGCGTTGCCCTGAGCAGGCCAAGCAAGTCCGACAGGCGGCTCCACGCAAGGCCCCGCACTCGCGGGGCCTTTTGCGCGTCGCCCGGCGGCGCAGAGTAGGGTGGGGGAGTGCAAGAGCGGCTCAGGGTTCCGGTGGCACTCGTCGGCTCTGGCCTGGCGGGCATGCTGACCGCGGTGCAGTCGCGCGTCAACGGCGGCCTCGGGCAGCAGCTCGAGAACGGCTACGCGGCGGCAGCGGTATCGTTCTCCTCCGGCCTCGTCATCATCGGGGTCGTCGCGCTGTTCTCTCCGCGCGCGAGGAGGGGCGTGGGCCTGCTCCGCCGCGAGGTGGCCTCGAAGGGCTTTCCCTGGTGGGGTCTCACCGGCGGTGCCTGCGGCGCGTTCTTCGTGCTCGCGCAGGGTCTCGTCGCGTCCGTGATCGGGGTCGCGCTCTTCACCGTCGGGGTGGTCGCGGGAAAGGTGCTGGGCGGTCTGGTGATGGATCGCGCAGGGCTGGGCCCGGGAGGCCGACTCGATCCCAGCCCCCTGCGCATCGCGGGCACCGCGCTCGCGATCGTGGCGGTCGTGATCTCGGTCGCGGGCAATCCCAGCGGCGATGGATCGCCGTGGCTCGTCGCGATGCCGGTTCTCGCCGGCCTCGGCATCGCCTGGCAGTCAGCGGTCAACGGCCTCGTGCGGGTGGCCGCTCAAAGCGCGATGACCGCGACGCTCACCAACTTCTTCGTGGGTACGGTCGTGCTCGGCCTCGCGTGCGCGGTCTCGTTCGCGGTGCGGGGCCTGCCCGACCACTGGCCGACCGAGCCGATCTACTACTTCGGCGGCGTCGCCGGTGTGGTCTTCATCACCCTGTCCTCCGTGCTCGTGCGCGTGGCGGGCGTGCTGCTGCTGAGCATGTCGAATGTCACCGGGCAGCTTCTCGCCTCGCTGCTGCTCGAAGCCGGACTGCCGCTCGCGGGCGGCGTGACGGCGGGCCTGGTGGTGGGGGCGGCCGTCGCGCTGATCGCGGTCGTCGTGGCCGCGATCCCGAGCCGCAGGCTCGCCCCGAGGCCGACTACAGCGAGGTGAGGTGCCGCGACAGGTCGAGCGGCCTGCGACGCTTCGGCTTGCGGTCCCGAGGCGGAATGCCGCCGACGTAGAGCCAGCCGAGCAGGTGCTCGTGGCTCTCGAGCTTCATGGCCTTGCGCACCGGCTTGGTGCGGGTGAGCGAACCGGTGCGCCAGAACGACCCCCATCCGGCCTCCTGCAGCAGCAGTTCGAGGTAGTGGGCGACGCCGCTCGCGACGGCCTCCTGCTCCCAGACGGGCACCTTGCCGCTCTTGCGCGGGCTGACGACGATCGCGAGCACCAGCGGCGCGCGCTTCGCCTTCGCGATCACCTTGGCGCGGCTGCCCCCGTCGGCCTTCGCGAGCGCTTTGCCGAGCACGGAGCGGCCCTTGCCGCGCATCTCGATGATGCGCCAGGGGCGCAAGTTCGAGTGGTCGGCGACGGCGTTCATGGCTGAGAGGATGTGCGCGAGCTCTTTGCGGGTCGGTGCCTCATCGGTGACTTTGGAGTGCGACCGCCTGGCCTGCAGCGCGGCGAACACGGGGCGGGCCGATCCCGTGTCGGCGGCCAGGCGTGCCGCGGGTTCGATGTCTGAGGTGCTGAGTACGGTGTTGCTCATGAGCGTCCTTGGGGTTCGGGATCGTGGTCGGCTTCGTGCGGGGTGCGAGCGGGTGGCACCGTTGCGGCTGGCACCCCCCCCAATCTTGAGTGGTTGACATCTCGGGTGGTTTCGAGGGTGCCTTCTCGCTGCGGCGTGCGCTGCGGCTTGCAATGTCTGATGATATTGGTCAGACTTGAACACGACTCTGAGGTTAGGTCTGCCTCAGGTGAATCCGATGATGGTCGGCGTGGCGTGATTTTGCGTGTCGGGCCGTTCTTGAAGAGAGAAAAGGAGTGCACTCGTATATGACTGCACAGAAGAGCGTGCGCAAGAGGCTTGCCTCGGCTCTCGCCACCACGACGGCGGTGCTACTCGCCGCCAGCGGCCTGGCACTCGCACCTTCCGCGGCCTTCGCCGAGACAACCTGGGAGCCGGCGTTTACGGCTGAGTTGGCTGATGGTACGCCGTTGGTTTCGGGTGACAAGGTGTACAAGGACGACGTTGTCGTGCTGAAGGGCACGGGGTTTGATCCGGCGGCGAATGTTGGTGGCCGTGGGGCTCCGATTCCGAATACGTTGCCGCAGGGCACGTACGCGGTGTTCGGCAAGTTCGCTGCCGACTGGCGTCCGTCTCAGAGTGCTGCGTCTTCGACGCGGAAGCTCGGCCCGCAGAAGTGGGCGTTGGCTGAGAGCGTGTTGGATCAGGTGCCGAATGTGTCGCCGACGTTCTTCCAAGATACGATTCGGAAGCAGTGGGCTCCGCTTGCTGCCGATGGTTCGTTTACTGCCGAGCTGACGCTGGCTGATCCGAAGGACGCGGATCAGGTCGAGGGGTCGTACGGTCTGTTCACGTACGGTGCCGGTGGCGTGTCGAACGCCGCGCAGGAGCTCGAGCTGCGACTCGACTACGTCAACGAAGAACGACCCGGCGAGCCCGTCGAGCCGGTCTTCGAGCCCGCCGTCAAGGTGTACCTCGAAGACGGCACGACCGAGTACGCCGGAGAAGAGCTCGAGGCCGGTGCCAAGCTCGTCGTCAAGGGTTCGGGCTTCGATCCCGCGGCGAACGTTCCCTGTGGTGAGGGCGGGGTCCCGATCCCGAACAGCCTGCCCCAGGGCACTTTCGCGGTCTTCGGAAACTTCGCTGAGAAGTGGAAGCCCTCTGAGGGCGTCGATAGCAGCGCGCGCGTGATGAACTCCGGCAACCGCGGCTGGGCGCTCGACCCTGCCGTGCTCGACCAGGTGCCCGCGCAGTTCCAGAACGCAATTCACAACGGCGGCTACACCCCGCTCGACGCGGAAGGCAACTTCACCTGGAATGTCACGCTCGCGGAGCCGACGGCTGAGCTGCCCAAGGACGGCAACTGGGGCGTGTACACCTACGCCGGTGGGGCCAGCGGCATCAGCAACGCTGCGCAGGAGATCTACGTGCCCATCAAATTCAAGCCCGAGGCTGTCACTCCCGAAGAACCGGGTGAGGTCGCAGTGGGCGGCCTGCAGTGGGCGTTCATCAACTCGTGGGCCGGCTACGTCAGCGGTGCCGCGGCTGGTACGATCACCGCCTCCGACGGAGCGACCAAGGGCGCTGGCAACGTGATCGGCTACGAGCAGGTGAGCCACAACTACAACAAGGAGACCCAGCGGGGCAACATCCTCTATCACGGCACCGTCGTGTACAAGAGCGAGGCTCACGGCTTCGAGATCGCGATCAAGGATCCGTGGGTGACGTTCACCGCCGACGGTGCCACGATCACGGCAGAGGTGTCGACGGAAGACACCTCGGGTACGACGGCGATGTCGCGGATCATTCTCGCCGACCTCGATGCCGGGGCTCCGAGTGACGAGAAGGATGGCGTGCTGACCTGGGGCGACGTGGCGACCACCATCGCCAAGCCGATCCAGCCGGCGACCTGGAACGATCGCTACGCCGGGAACGCGGGAGCGCCTGTGACGTTCAGCCTCGGCGCGAACTCCGACGGCACGACCGATCCGACCGATCCGGAGCCCGAGCCGGTCGAGACCACGACCACCGTGCGATTCTCGCCGACCACGTTCAAGTACAACGTCGGCAAGACCGCGACGGTGACCGTGAAGGCAGACGACTCGAAGGCAGTGCCGACCGGCAAGGTCAAGCTGACGATCAACGGCAGCACCTACAACGCTGCGCTGCAGAACGGCAAGGCGCAGATCCGGGTGAACAAGCTCGTCAACGTGGGCACCCGTTCGGTGAAGGCCAGCTACACGAGCGACAGCGCCGACGAGTTCAAGAACTCGCAGGGCAGGCTCACCGTCAGGGTCACCAAGGCGACTCCGAAGGTGTCGGCGAAGCTCGCGAAGAGCACGGTCAAGACCAAGCAGAACGCGACCGTCAAGGTCGCGATCACCGTGCCCGGCAGCCTGAAGGCGAAGGCCTCCAAGCTCGGGGCCGAGGTCTACGTCGACGGCAAGAAGGTCAGGAACACCACCACCAACAGCGCGGGCAAGGTCAACGTCAAGTTGCCGAAACTCAAGGCGGGCAAGCACAAGGTCAGGGTCAAGTTCGTCGGTAACGGCAACCTGAAGGCCAAGCACAGTGTGACCCGCACGCTGACGGTCACCAAGTAATAAGGGTTCGATAATAGTGTTGTGCGGGTCGCGTCCACGTGGTGTCGGCCCGCACAGTGTTATCCGTTCCTACCCGTGTATGTTCGAGTTTCCATATGAGTGAAGATTTTTGAGAGGTGCTGAAGTGAGTGCTCAGGCGCAAGAGTTTGTGAGAAGTGATCGGAGAGTCGCCCAGGTGCTGCTCGCGCTCCTCGCATCGGCGGTGCTCATCTTCGGAGGCCTGGTCGCCGCTCCGGCGGCTCAGGCGGAAACGGCACCCGCAGCTACGGCGACCTCGACCGTGACGGCATCCGCCAGCGGTCTGAGCGTGGCGGTGGCGGCCTCGGGTCTGCCCGACGGGCAGGTCTACGCGGCGATGATCGAGAAGGGCACGGCATGGAAGCTGGTGGATCAGGAATCCACCGACTACGTCGCCTTCGCGCTTCCCTTTCCGAGGGTTGCCTCGGGCAAGGTGAACTTCACGCTGAATGCTCCCGCAGCGAAGCTCGACCGCACCAAGGAATACGAGCTGGTCGTTTGGAAGGTGCACACCGCCGCCACCGAGGATAACATCTACTCGCTGACCGACATCCCGGTCACCGCGGCGCAGTGGGACACCGTGTTCCTCAGCACGACCACGGCCGTGAAGTTCTCGCCGACGAAGCCCGTATACAACGGCGCGACGACCGCGACCGTCACGGTCAAGGGCAAATCCGGCACGCCTACCGGCACGGTCGCCCTGAAAATCGACGGTAAGACCTACAGCGCGACGCTGAAGAGCGGTAGCGCTGCGATCAAGCTGAACACGGCCGTGAGGGCTGGCTCGCGAGCGGCTACCGCGACCTACACCAGCAATAACGCCGCGAAGTTCAAGAACTCGAGCGGCAAGGCGACCGTCAAGGTCGCCAAGGCGACGCCGAAGGTCTCGATCAAGCTGACGAAGACCAAGGTCACCACCAAGCAGAACGCCACCGTTCAGGTGAGCGTCACCGTGCCGGGCAGCCTGAAGGCGAAGGCTGCCAAGGCGAAGGTGCAGGTCTTCGACGGCAGCAAGCGCATCAAGAACGTCACGACCAACAGCTCGGGCAAGGTCAACGTCAAGCTGCCCAAGCTGAAGGCCGGCAGCCACAAGATCAAGGTCAAGGTCGTCGGCAACAGCAACCTGAACGCCAAGAACAGCAGCTCGAAGACGCTCAAGGTGACGAAGTAGCGGTGCGGTACGGCGTGTGCCACTGCCGCACAGGCCGCGCCGCAACATCTCCACCCCACGTTTGCATTCCACGTTTTGCATTTCACAGTCGAGGAACGAAAATTCATGTCGTCACGCAAGACAGCGCATCGCATCTGGCGAAGCGCCGTGGCTTTTGCGCTGGCGAGTGGGCTGGTCGTCACTGGCGCTGCCGCCGCCCAGGCGAGCGAACCCGATACCAGCGAAAACCTCGTTCCCGTCGCGCAGAGCGAACTCATCGACGCCGGTGACGCCGTCGGTGCCGCGGACACCTCGGACGCGCCGAGCAGCAGTGCAAGCGACGATGATCCGAACCTGACGGAGAATCAGGAGACGGTATCCGAAGAAGCCCCGGCGGAGTCCGTGGTCGAGCCGGAGCTCGGAGAATCGGCCCCTGAGCCCGCGTCGGCCGCGACTCAGACTGTTGAGCCGGAAGGCAACGCATCGACTTCGCCGTCTGACGAGGTGGCAGATCCCGCACCGCAGCCCATCGTGCTGAGCACGAACCTCACGGTCACACCGAAGAAGTCGCTGACCGTTGCGGTGAAGGCGACCGGGTTCTCCGACGACATCAACGGTGTGTCGGCGGCTGTGATCGAAAAGGGCGACGAGAGCAAGATCACCGCTGACGGAGGCACAGTCGGGCGCACGGAGGCCGCGGTTGCCGCCGGTGTCGCCGAGTTCGACCTGAAGTCGGCCGCGAGCGAGCTGTATCGCACGCAGAGCTACGAAGTGGTGCTCTGGAAACAGGGTGCGATCCCCGTCGCCGATTCCGACATCTACGCTCGCTCCGACCTGAAGATCTCGAAGGCGCAGTGGGATCAGCTGCTCGGAGTGACCAAGGAAGACCCCGCGTGGAACGCGAAGGCGAAGGTGGGGTCTTTCGACTGGGGGATCCGCACGAAGTTTCGCGAGTATGTCGTGGGTCCCATCGCGCACGGCAAGATTACCGTGAGCAAGCCGGCGACAGGGGCCGGCCCGTATAAGTTTCCGCAGAGCAAGAACAGCTGGAACCCCGAGACGCAGACGGGCACCGTGCACTACGCCGGGCGTGTCAACTTCAAGGGTCACTGGGATGACTTCGAGCGGCGCTACGTGCTCGACCTCGACTTCGCGAACCCGATCGTCAAGGTGAAGAGCGCTGCCGCTGCCGACCTGCAGGTGATGTACGAGGGTAAGGCGCTGAAGATCGCCACCATCGATCTGAAGGCACCCGGCGCGAAGCGGGTCAAGAGCAAGGACGGCTCGATTCGCTTCGAGAAGACCATCGTGAAGCTCACGAAGGCCGGAGCCGAGAAATACTTCCAGGACTATGTCGGGCAGGACTACGAACTCGACCCGCTGACCTTCACCGTGGGAGCCGATTCGAAGACGGCCAAGCCGGTTGATCCGCCCAAAAAGGACGACACCGACAAGAAGCCCGGCAAGCGTCCGAAGAAGGAGCAGCCGAAACCGCTCGCACCCGTCAGCAATGGAGAGGGCGGCCAGGCCGCGGGATCCCTCTCCTGGGGTATTTCGAGCCGGTTCGCGAGCTACGTCACCGGGTCGATCGCCAAGGGCAGCATTTCCACGAGCGGCGTCGGCCGATCCGGAGGCGCCTACCTCTTCCCGCAGGCCGCGGGCGGCAGCTGGAACGCGAAATCGCAAACCGGTTCCGTGCAGTATTCGGGCGTCGTCACCTTCACCGGGCACAAGGGCCTGCTCTCAGAGAGCTTCAGCAACCCCGTGATCACGGTGTCGAGCGCTTCGTCGGGCACCATCTCCTCGGGCGGGCGCAGCTTCCGCCTCGATCTCGGATCGGCCTCGAAGTCGGTCGGGTCGAACGGCGAGGTGACCTGGAGCGGCGTTCCCGTCGAGGGCGGCATCACGGGCGGTGCCAGCGGCGGCAGCCAGTACACCCTGCCCGTCGACCCGCTCAGCTTCACCGTGGGCACGGCGAGCAACGTGAACTACAGCAGCACGGCCGAGGGCAAGACCGACAAACCGAAGCGCGACCCCGCGGCGACCCCGCCCGCGACGACCGGCATTCGCGTGCTCACCGAAGCGAAGAAGATCACGCAGGGCGGCCGCATCGAACTCGAGGCTGCGGGCTTCGAGAAGAGCGATGAGGGCGTGCTCGTGGTCATCTACTCCGACCCCGTGGTGCTCGACGCAGAAGCGAAGGCCGACGAGAACGGCGTGGTGCGCTGGTCGGGCACCCTGCCCGAAGACCTCTCGGGCAGGCACACGATCACCCTGCAGGGCAGCGCCAACGCGGGTGCCGTCATCGACATCCAGAAAACCGACGACAAGAACAAGAAATCGGCGAAGCAGGCCGATCGCGCAAAGCAGAGCGCGGCGAAGCAGAAGCAGGCGCTCGCCGATCAGGTCGCCGAGAACGGCGCGGTCGTGGCCGGCCCGCTCTCGCCCGCGGGTGCCGGCCTGTGGGAGTGGTGGGTCGCCGCCGGGGGTCTCGTCGCCATCGCCGCGTGCACCTCGGTGCTCGCGATTCGACAGCGGCGCAGCAGCTGACGCAATGCCTCGCCCGCGGCCGAACCGAAAACGGCAGAGAACACGGCGAATCCGCGGGATCATCCCTCTGGATCGCCCTACATTACACGACAGTCGCACGACAACCGCGCGACAACCGCACGACAGCAGCACGACAGGAAGACAGGTTACCGAGTGAATAACGTTCGCCTTCGCAGCATCCGCAGCACCCCCGCCCTGCTCACCGGAGCGGCGATCGCGGGCGGTCTGCTTTTCTCGCCGGTCGCAGCACACGCGGCACCGCTCGCCGCGGAGGACGCGGCAGGGGGCTGCGAGGTGACCGGTGGATCGCTGACCTGGGGTGTGAAGGAGAGCTTCCGCTCGTACATCAGCGGCAGCATCGCCAACGGCGAGTGGGAGGCCGCAGACGGCGCGAGCTACGAGACGCCCAATTTCTCGTGGGGCGATGCGACGGGTCAGATCGACCCCGCGACGGGCGAGGGCACGGTCTCCTTCGTCGGAACCGTGCACTTCACGGGCCACGACGGCGTGCTCGACCTGACGCTCGCCAATCCCACCGTCGAGTTCGAGGGCGACGGCAAGGCGGCGCTGCTGCTCGACGCGAAGAGCACCGACGCCACGGGTGAGGAAGCCATCGACGCCAAGCAGGAGTGGGTGGGCGACGTCACCGCGGCGGCAATGACCCCCGCAGACGGCGCACTCGCGATGGCCGACATGCCGACCGTGCTCACCAACAGCGGCGCAAAGGCCTTCGCGGGCTTCTACGAAGCCGGCGTCGAACTCGACCCGGTGTCGATCGACCTTACGCTCGCCGACGGGTGCGAGGCCGGGGCCGCGGGATCGGCCGATGCGCCGGTGGCCGAGGCCGATCCGGGCGCAGCAGATTCGGGATCGGACGCGGGCGTCACGGAGACCGCGGCACCTCAGGCGGCGGCCTCGGTGCCGTGGTTGCCCATCAGCATCGGCGGCATCGCCCTGCTGGTCATCGGTTTCACCGTCGGCCTGCTCGTGGGCGGGCGCAAACCGCGCGGCACCCAGGCCGGGGTCGCGGGCGCTGCTGCCTCCGAAGGGTCGGGATCGCAGCCGTCGCCGTCCGACTCCGCCGCTGACCGCGAGCAGAAGCCGGACGCGGTGCAGCAGCTCTTCAAGGAATAGCCACTCCGGTGGTTGAGCGGAGCGGAGTCGAAACTACAGAGTTGGAGTCTCCTCGGAAAGTTGGAGTGTCTGGTTTCGACTGCGGCCTGTGGCCTTCGCTCAACCAACTGGCTTAGGTGGTTGAGCGGAGCGCAGCGGAGTCGAAACTACCGAGTCTGAGTTTCCTCGGAATGTTGGGGTGTCTGGTTTCGACTGCGGCCTGTGGCCTTCGCTCAACCAGCGGGAATAGGTGGTTGAGCGGAGCGCGGCCCTTACCAGGTGGTTGAGCGGAGCGCAGCGGAGTCGAAACTACCGAGTTGGAGTTTTCTCGGAAAGTTGGAGTGTCTGGTTTCGACTGCGGCCTGCGGCCTCCGCTCAACCACCTAAGAAGAAGGGCTGCGGCTGGGCAGCACGATGCCCTGGCCCGTCAGCGGGTGCCGGATCACCTCGACCGGGGTCTGGTACACGTCGCTGACAACCTCGGCGGTGAGCACCCGATCCGGAACGTCGCACGCCACGATGCGCCCGCTGCGCAGCAGCGCGATGCGGTCGGCGTAGGCCGCGGCGAGATTGAGGTCGTGCAGCACCACCAGCACGGCGTCGCCCTCGCGTGCGCGCTCGCGCGCGATCCCGAGCACGGTTTCCTGGTGCCCCAGGTCGAGCGCCGCGGTCGGCTCGTCGAGCATCAGCACCCCGGTGCAGCCCGCCATGACGCGCGCGAACGCGACGCGGGCCCGCTCGCCGCCCGACAGCGACGGTACGTGCCGAGCACCGAGGTGGCCGATATCGGCCACTGCGACGGCGTTCGCGATGGCAGCGGTGTCTTCGTCTTCGAGCGGGGTGCGTCGCCACGGCGCGCGACCCATCTCGACCACCTGCTGCACGGTGAACGGGAAGGTCAGCTGGTTGTCCTGCAGCAGCACGCTTCTGCGGCGGGCCAGCTCCGAGAGCGACCAGTCGCCGATGCCGCGGTCGCCGAAGCGCACGTCGCCCTCGTCGGGTTCGACGTCTCCCGACAAGAGGCTCAGCAGCGTCGACTTGCCGGCACCGTTCGGGCCGAGCAGGGCGAGCACCTCGCCCGCTCGCAGTTCGAGCGTCACGTCGTCGAGCAGCACTTTGCCGCCGCGCACGAGCCGCACCGCCTCGGCCGCGCAGACGACCTCGCCCGGCAGCGCCCGCCGCGGCATCGTGAAGTGCCGGGCGGCCATCAGCCCCACCCCCCGGCGCGCTTGCGGGTGCGCCGCAGCAGCCAGAAGAAGAACGGGCCGCCCACGAGCGCGGTGAGCATGCCGATGGGCATGTCGGCGTTGGGCACGATCGTGCGCGCCGCGAGGTCGGCGAGTGTGAGCAGCAGTGCGCCGCCGAGCGCGGAGGCCGTCACGAGCGGCAGGTGGGCCGGGCCGAGCACCATGCGCATGAGGTGCGGGATCACGAGGCCGACGAACGCGATGATGCCGGCGAAGGCCACGGCCGCGCCGGTGAGCAGCGCGACGACGAAGATCATGGTGATGCGCAGCGCCTCCACGTTGACGCCCAGGTGCCGCGCGTTGCGCTCGCCGAGCGACAGCAGGTCGAGCTTGCGGGCGGCGAAGTAGGCCGCGAAGAGACCGAGCGCCACCACGGGGGCGACGATGAGCGCCTGCGACCAGCGGCTGCCCGCGAGGCTGCCGAGCTGCCAGAACACGATCTGCTCGCGCGACTGCGTGTCTCCGAGAAACGTGAGCAGCGCGATGCCGGCACCGGCGATCGCGTTCACAGCGATGCCGGTGAGCACCAGCGTGACCACCTCGGTGCGGCCGTCGGCGCGGCTCATCGCGTACACCAGCAGGGTGGCTCCGAGACCCGCGGCGAACGCGAAGGCCGCGGTGGTCCACTCGCCGAAGATCGTGAGGCCGAAGACGATCGAGAGCCCGGCGCCCACGGCCGCGCCCGACGAGACTCCGATGACGCCCGGTTCGGCGAGCGGGTTGCTGAAGATGGCCTGCATGATGAGACCGGCGACCGAGAGGCCCGCACCCACGAGTGCCGCCATGGCGACGCGCGGAAAGCGGATGGCCCACAGCGTCGCGTCGCCCGTGGGGTGCGTGGGCAGCGGCAGCCAGTCGATGCCGACGCGGTGCAGCAGCGACCCGAGCACCTCCTGGGGCGGAATCGCCAGCTGACCCGTGCCTGCGGAGATGACGATCGAGGTCACGAGCGCCAGACCGAGCACCGAGAAGAGAATCGTCGGCACCGTCGCCTGGCGCGACGCCGTGGAAGCCGGGGGAGAGGTCATGCGGTGTCGGAGTGCCTTCGGAGACGCGCGTCGCGAGACTGGCCTCTGCTGAGGCGTCACGCGGTGCGACGGTGTCGGGGTGATGGGTCGGGTGGTGGATCGGGAAGATCCGCGTTTCATCTTACCTTCGCTCAGCTAAGCTGAATCTGGTTTTCATCAGACGAGAGGGATGTGCACCGATGGTCAAGACGCTGAAGCGGGGCGCGCTGGCGCTCACCGTGGCCGCGCTGCTGGGGCTCGGTCTGGCGGGCTGCCAGACCGGAACCGGGCACGAGAGCGTGACCCGGGAGGGCACCGTCGAGCTGCCGCCGCTCAGCGAGCTCGAGCCGCTCGCCGATCCCACGGCGTACGAGGGGCCCACCACCGCGGTCGTGGGCGGCCCCAGCATTCCGCCGCTCGAGAACGTCGCCGATCCCGAGCTGCCCGTCACCGTCGTGTCGAAGGACAGGGCGGGCGACGCCGACGTCACGGTCGACGACGTGTCGCGCATCGTGCCGCTGTCGCTCAGCGGATCCGTGGGCGAACTCGTCTACGCGTACGGGCTCTCCGAGAACGTGGTCGGTCGCGACGTGTCCACCAACTTCCCAGGTTCCGAGGACATCCCGGTCATCACGAAGGACGGGCACTCCGTCGATGCCGAGGCCGTGCTGGAGCTCAACCCCTCCGTCATCATCACCGACGGCAGCGTCGGGCCGACCGACGTGGTGCTGCAGCTGCGCGACGCCGGTATTCCGGTGGTGACCGTCGACCGGGCGGTCGATCCCGAGTCCAGCTACGTGCAGGCCCAGCAGGTCGCCGACGCGCTCGGCATCGGCGCGGTCGCCCCCGAGCTTATCGATACGCTGAAGCAGGCCATCGCCGACAAGGAGGCCGAGATCGCCGAGCTGGTGCCCGCCGACGAGTCGAAGCGCCCCCGCATCGCGTTCCTGTACGTGCGCGGCACCGCGGGTATCTTCTACCTCTTCGGCGAGGGCAGCGGCGTCGACAGCATGATCCGCTCGATCGGCGCGGTCGACGTGGCCGAGGAGATCGGCTGGGAGGGCGAGAAGCCGATGACCGAGGAGGCGCTGATCGGCATGGACCCCGACATCATCCTCGTGATGACCGGGGGGCTCGAGAGCGCGGGCGGCGTCGACGGCCTGCTCGCGGCCCAGCCGAGCATCGCGCTCACCACGGCGGGCAAGAACAAGCGCATCATCGACGTCGACGACACCGTGCTGTTCGCGGGTGGCACCCGCATCCCCGACGTGCTCGACGGTCTCGCCCGGGCTGTGTACTCGCCCGACTCGCTGAAGTAGCGCATCGCGTACTGTTTTTCAGGGGATGCGCCGGTACCCTGGCGGGATACTCAACCTGGGCCATGTAATCTAGGGGCGATCGAACGTGCGAACCGAGAAGCGAGGACGAGCGTGACGCAGAGCACCGAGCAGGCGGCCGAGGGCCGCGGTGCCGCGGAGGAGTACCCGGAAGACCGCTTCGACCGACTGCCTCCGAGTAATCGGGTGGGCGCGCACCGGGTGACGGCGCAGCCGCGCGCACTGTGGCCGTACCTCATCGGCGGGCTCGTGGCGTTCGTGCTGCTGACCGGGATCGGGATCTTCGCGGTGCACAGCATCGGGCAGTCCGGCAAGCTGCCGCTGCGCAACGGCGGGGCGTCTACCGCGGCCCCGGCGCAGCAGGTGCAGCCCGAACTCGATCCGAAGGCAACGGTCGCCGTGCTGAACGGGTCTACCGCCCCCGATCTCTCTGCGGGTCTGGAACAGGTCATCACGAAGAACAAGTGGGGCACGGTCGTGCTCTCGGACTCTGCCGAGACGAGCGACGTCACCATTTCGGCGGTCTTCTACTCCGATGAGGCGGATGCCCCGGCGGCGGCCGGTCTCGCGGCCGAGCTGGGCGGGCTGTCGACCTACACGACCGAGGACTACCCGGAGATCGAGGCGCAGCTGATCGTGCTGATCGGCAGCGACTACGCCGGTCCGGGGATCGAGGAGGCCGAGAAGATCGCGGCCAAGGCGAAGAAGAAGGAAGAGGCGGAGCCCACCGAGTCGGCAGAGCCGACCGAGCAGATCGATCCCGCGACGGGGTACCCGATCGACCCGACTACAGGTTGGCCGATCGACCCCGCCACGGGCTGGCCCATCGATCCGAACACCGGTCAGCCGACCGACCCGGCGACCATTCCCGCCCAGTAGGGCGTCTGCCGCAGGCGGCCTGCGGGCGTTCCCGCCGCTACTGCGCGTGTTCGCTGATCGCGAGCACGGCCGCTTGCACTCTGAGGGTGAGAGTGCCAAAATTGGTGTTAGCAGTCGAACCGACTGAGTGCTAAATGCTGTGCCTCGGCGCTGTGAGCCGGCACGGTTTCGTTCACACCACAAACGTCCGGGAGGGGCGAACTACATGGCAAAGATCATTGCATTTGACGAAGAAGCGCGTCGTGGACTTGAGCGGGGTCTGAACACCCTGGCCGACACCGTGAAGGTGACGCTCGGCCCCCGCGGCCGCAACGTCGTGCTGGAGAAGAAGTGGGGCGCTCCCACCATCACCAACGACGGCGTCTCCATCGCCAAGGAGATCGAGCTCGACGATCCCTACGAGAAGATCGGCGCAGAGCTCGTCAAGGAGGTCGCCAAGAAGACCGACGATGTCGCCGGTGACGGTACGACCACCGCGACCGTGCTCGCCCAGGCGCTCGTGCGCGAGGGCCTTCGCAATGTGACCGCCGGTGCAGACCCGATCGCCATCAAGAAGGGCATCGAGAAGGCCGTCGCCGCCGTTTCGGCGCAGCTGCTGGAGAACGCCAAGGAGGTCGAGACCACCGAGCAGATCGCTGCGACCGCTTCGATCTCGGCCGCCGACGAGCAGATCGGCGAGCTCATCGCCGAGGCGATCGACAAGGTCGGCAAGGAGGGCGTCGTCACCGTCGAGGAGTCGAACACCTTCGGCACCGAGCTCGAGCTGACGGAGGGTATGCGCTTCGACAAGGGCTTCCTGTCGGCGTACTTCGTCACCGATCCCGACCGCCAGGAGGCGGTGTTCGAGGACCCGTACATCCTCATCGTCAACTCGAAGATTTCGGCGATCAAGGATCTGTTGCCGATCGTCGACAAGGTCATCCAGTCCGGCAAGCAGATGCTCATCATCGCCGAGGATGTCGACGGCGAAGCGCTGGCCACCCTCGTGGTGAACAAGATTCGCGGCATCTTCAAGTCGGTTGCCGTCAAGGCGCCCGGCTTCGGCGACCGCCGCAAGGCGCAGCTGCAGGACATTGCGATCCTCACCGGCGGCCAGGTCATCTCCGAAGAGGTGGGCCTCAAGCTGGAGAACACGACGCTCGACCTGCTCGGGCGTGCGCGCAAGGTGGTCATCACCAAGGACGAGACCACAATCGTCGAGGGTGCTGGTGACACCGACCAGATTGCGGGCCGCGTGAAGCAGATCCGTCAGGAGATCGAGAACACCGACTCGGACTACGACCGCGAGAAGCTGCAGGAACGCCTCGCCAAGCTCGCCGGTGGCGTGGCTGTCATCAAGGCGGGCGCGGCGACGGAGGTGGAGCTCAAGGAGCGTAAGCACCGCATCGAGGACGCCGTTCGCAACGCGAAGGCCGCCGTCGAGGAGGGTATCGTCGCCGGTGGTGGCGTCGCGCTCATCCAGGCCTCGAAGACCGCGTTCGACTCGAAGGCACTCAAGTCGCTCAAGGACGACGAGGCCACCGGTGCGAACATCGTCCGCGTGGCCGTCGAGGCGCCGCTCAAGCAGATCGCGCTCAACTCGGGCATGGAGCCGGGCGTCGTC
>JBKEBN010000184.1:0-40224 GCA_047973175.1 Leucobacter sp. | reverse complement strand
ATCCAGCGCGTCTGCCAATTCCGCCACTTGCGCGAGGTGCCGCTGAGTGATCGCCCAGGCACCGCACCAGCTTAGCCGCTCTCCGCGGTGAGTGCGTTGGCGTCGGCCGGCCCGACCTGTTGCGCGAGAGCCGCAGCTCGGATCAATCGCCGCCGGTGCCGCGCGACGCGCGTGCCGAGGAGCGCCGCGACGAAGACGAGGCCGTAGAAGACCGCCATGCCCGAGGAGGTCGCCGCGTCGAGAGCGTAGGCGATCCAGAACCCGGCGAGCGCCCCGCCGCCCGCGATCGCGACCGTCAGCGCGATCATCGTCGGCAGTCGGCGGCTGAGCAGATAGGCGGTGGCCGGCGGCACCACCGTGAGTGCAATGACCAGGATCGCTCCGGCCGCGTAGAACGCGGCCGTCACCGTCACCGATACCAGGAACATGAAAGCGGTGCTCAGGAGGCCCGCGCGAATGCCGACGGCGTCGGCGAACCGCGCGTCGAAGGTCATCAGCTTGAGCTTCGGGTAGAACACCGTGAGGAAGACCACGTTGAGCACCAGCACGCCGAGCATCACGAAGAGGTAGACGGGGCCGATGGGCGCGCCGCCCACTTCGAGCTGCTCGAAGGCCGCGAGGTTGAGGTCGCCCACCAGCACCGCGTGCACGTCGAGGTGCACGTTGGCGAAGTTCGCCGTGATGAGGATCACTCCGGCGCTGAAGAGCGCCGGAAAGACGAGCCCCTGCGGTGCGTCGCCCGTGAGCAGGCCCGTGCGCCCGAGCCACTCGCTGCCGAGCACCACCAGCAGACCCGAGAGGGCCGCCCCGAGAATGAGCAGCGGCGAGTCGAGGTTGCGCGTGAAGAAGTAGCCCACCACGATGCCGGGCAGCACGGCGTGGCTGATCGCGTCGACGAGCATCGAGTCTCTGCGCAGCACCACGAACGTGCCGGGCAGCGCGCAGGCGATCGCCGTGACGACCGCGAGCAGGCTGGTGCCGAACACGAAACTCATCTCGCCGCCTCCTCGCGCAGCAGCTCTCGGCGCAGTGCGGCGCGAGCGCGGCCGCGGGCGATCGCGCGCGTGACGATGCTGCGCCGCGGTGAGAACAGCAGCGACACCGCGAAGATGGCGAAGAGCGTCAGCACGATGAGCGGCCCGGTCGGCACGCGGCCGATGACGATCGACAGGTAGGCGCCGACACCGCTGCCGACAGCACCGAAGACGCCGGAGAGCACGACCGTGCCCCTGAGCGTGCGCGTCCACTGGCGGGCGGCCGCGGGCGGGGTGATGACGAAGGCGACCATGAGCACGAGTCCGACCGCCTTGACGCCGATGACGGTTGCGACGACGATCGTGGCGAACTGCAGCGCGTCGACCACTCGCGCGTCGAACCCCAGCACCGTCGAGTGGTCGGGGTCGAAGGCGCGAAGCGCGAACTCCTTCCAGAACACCAGCATCACGAGCAGCGCGAACGCCCCGATGGCGATGCTCGTGACGAGGTCGGAGACGGTGATCACCGAGGCGTTGCCGAAAAGGTAATCTTGAATGCCGCCCTTGCCCGGAAACGCGCCGTCTGAAATGACGCGCATGAGCAGCATGCCGACACCGAAGAACAGCGTCAGCGAAATCGCCATCGCGGTGTCGATGCGGATCTTCGTGGATCGCGCGACGCCGTTCGCGAAGAGCACCGCGAGCGTGCCCGCGATAACGGCTCCGAGGATCAGGCCGAGCATGTTGCGGCCGTCGACGCCGAGCACGAGCACCGCGAGCAGGAACGCTCCGAGCGCGCCGGGCAGCGCGGCGTGCGAGATGACATCGCTGATGAGCGACTGCTTGCGCAGGTAGGCGAACGCCCCCAGCGCGCCCGCGACGAGGCCGATCACCGAGGTGCCGAAGAACACCATGCGATAGGTGTGGTCGGCGAAGAACTCGAGGGGACTCACGAGGCGAACTCGATGAACGAATCGTCGCCGCCGGCACCATCGCCGACCTCGTAGGCCACGCGGATGTTCTCTCGCGTGAACACCCGGTCGACCGGCCCCGAGGCCACGACGCGGCGGTTCAGCAGTGTCACCTCGTCGCAGTAGTCGCCGACGGTGGCGAGGTCGTGGTGCACGAGCACCACGGTCTTGCCCTGCTCGCGCAGCGTGTGCAGCACCGCGACGATGGCCTGCTGACTCTTCGCGTCGACGCCCTGAAACGGCTCGTCCATGAAGTAGATGTCGGGTGCCTGCACGAGCGTGCGGGCGAGGAACACGCGCTGCCGCTGACCGCCCGAGAGCTCACCGATCTGACGGTCGGCGAGGTCAGCGATCCCGGTCTGTTCGAGAGCCGTGGCCGCCCTGGCCCGCTCGCTGCGACCCGGGCGGCGGATCCACCCGAGCGAACCGTAGGTGCCCATGGTGACGACGTCGAGCACCGTCGTCGGAAAATCCCAGTCGACGCTGGTCGACTGCGGCATGTACCCGACTCTGCGGCGCACGCGACCCAGCGGCTGCCCGAAGAACTCGGACCCGCCGGTCAGCGGCCTCACGAGGCCCAGCATGGCCTTGATGAGCGTCGACTTGCCGGCCCCGTTCGGGCCGACGATCCCCATCACCACCCCCGCCGGCACCTCGAAGTCGACCGCCCGCAGCACGGGGTCTGAGCGGTAGGCGACTGAGAGACCGTAGGTGCGGCAGGCGATCACGGCTGCTCGTCTCTCGCGTCGGGGGTTGCGGACGCTCTGGGAGCCGCGGGGCTTTCCGGCGTGCCGAGCGCCTCCGCCACGGCGCGCGCGTTGTGGCGGAAGACCCCGAGGTAGGTGTCCACGCCGGGCTCCGCGCCGAGAGAATCGGCGTAGAGCTCCTCGTTCGACACCCGCACCTGCCAGCCGAGCGCCCGGACGGCCTCCTTCAGGCTGGTGATGGCCTGGGGGTTCGCCTGGTTGTCCTGGAAGATGACCGGCACCCGATTCTCCGCGATGAGCTTCGCGAGTTCGGAGAGCTCTTCCGGGCTCAGCACCGCCTCGGTCGACACGAAGTCGGTGGCGCGCACCCCGAGGTCGTAGGTGTCGCCGAAGTAGTTGAAGGCGTCGTGACCGGTGATGAGAATGCGCGGTTCGGGCACGTCTGCCAGGAGCGCCGCCGCCTCTTCGGCCGCGGCGCCGATCTCATCGACGTAGTGCGCGGCATTGGCTGCGTATTCCTCTGAGTGCGCGGGATCGATCGCGCCGAGCTTGTCGGCGACGCTCTCGACCACGAGCGCCCACGCCTCGGGGCTGTTCCAGATGTGCGGATCGTACAGCGGCTTGCCCTCGTCGTCGGTCTCTGGCCAGTCGAGCAGCAGTTCCTCCGGCAGCTGGTCTCCCACCGCGAGCTGCCGGTCGCCCAGGCTCTCCAGCTGGTCGATCATCTGCGCCTCGAGGTGGAGGCCGTTCCAGAACACGGCGTCGGCATCGAGAATCGCCTCGATGTCTCGGGTCGACGGCTGATAGGTGTGCGGATCGCCGCCCGGACCCACCATCGTGGTGACCTCGGCCGCCGGAGCAACGTTCGCGACGACGTCGGCGAGATACCCCGTGGTCGCGTAGACGGTCAGGGGCGCAGCACCTCCGTCCGCGCTGTCGCCGACTCCGCCCGTGTCGTCACCGCCCGATCCGGCACCGCATGCCGTCAGCAGCAGGCTCGCCGCAGCGACAGCGGCGAGAAGCCCCCGTGGTCGTCGGCGTGCGCGCATCGGGATCCACCACTTTCCGTCTATCTGAAGATAAAAGTTCGCCTACACGAACTTTTATCAACTATAGACCCGCAGTCTCGCCGCTGACAAGCGCGACGGGTGAGCGGCGAACGGGCGGCGGACAGGCGGGGATCCCGACCCCTGCGACCTCAGCGACGCAGCGGGCGCAGCGCCTCGTCGAGCCGCAGCAGCTCGTCCAGCTGGGAGTGCAGCACCGTGGACTGGTGCTCGGTCGGGGTGAATCTGCCGCTCTCGTCGACCTGGTTCTGGGGGAAGTTGATCTCGACGCTGCCACGCGTCGCCACCATGCCGAGCGCGGAGATCACCGGCCGCATCGCAGCCGCCGAGCGCGTGCCGCCCGAAACGCCGCCCCAGTTGACGAGACCGACCGGCTTGCGATCCCACTCGGCCGCCAGGTAGTCGAGCGCGTTCTTCATGGCGGGCGAGTAGCTGTAGTTGTACTCGGGGAAGAGGAACAGGAACGCGTCGGCCGCATCGACGCGCTCGCTCCACGCGATGGTGTAGGGCTTCGTGTACTTGCGCAGCCGCGGGTGGTTCGGCTCGTCCATGAGCGGCAGGGCGATCTCCTTGAGGTCTGCGAAGTCGACCTCGAAGCGGCCGTCGGCCTCCGCGGCACTCCTCACCCACTCGGCGATCGGCTGGGCGATGCGGCCCTCACGAACACTTCCGACCACGATCATCAACCTGGGCATACAGCTACTCCGTCTCGTCTCGAACCGCCCGCGAACCCCTCGCCCGCGGGCACGAGCAGTGCAACCCGGGCCGGCCCCGAGCTATTCCCGCCGCGCTCAGGAGTCGACAGAAGATAACCGCCGCCCCTACCACCCCTCGGTGAGCACCCGATCCAACTGCGCGACGACGAAATCGGCGCTCTCGGCCGTGAGGCAGAGCGGCGGTTTGACCTTGAGCACGTTGGAGCGCTCGGAGGTGGTGAGCACGATCACGCCGAGCTCGCGCAGGCGCTCGCAGATCGCCGCAGCCTCGGCCTTCGCGGGCTCCATCGTCTCGCGGTCGCGCACCAGCTCGACGCCCAGGTAGAGCCCCTCGCCGTGCACGGGCCCGATGACGGGGTGCTTCTCGGCGAGGGCCGTGAAGCCGGCGACGAGGCGCGCGCCGATCACGGCAGCGTTCTGCTGCAGCCCCTCCGCCTCCATGGCATCGAGCACGGCGAGCCCGACCCGGCACGACAGCGGGTTGCCGCCGGTCGAGGCGAAGAACTGCCCCTGCGTGGCGAGCGCGTCGGCGATGCGCTTCGACGTGATGACGCCGCCGATCGGAAATCCGTTGCCCATCGGCTTCGCGATCGTGATGATGTCGGGCGTCACGCCGGACTGCTCGAAGCCCCAGAAGGTCGATCCCATGCGCCCGAAACCCACCTGCACCTCGTCGGCGATGCAGAGCCCGCCCGCCGCTCGCACGCGCTCGTACACGTCGGCGAGATAGCCCTCGGGCAGCATCACTCCCCCGGCGTTGCCGAGCACCGACTCGCAGATGAACGCCGCGACCTGCCGCCCCTCGGCCGTGAGCCGCTCGAGGTCGGCCCCGAGGTCTGACGCGTAGGCCGCGCCGGCATCCGCGCCGCGGTGGATGCCGCGGAACATGTTGGGCACGTCGGCGACGTGAATCCAGTCGGGCCGGTTCTCGAGCGCGTAGGGGTTGTCGTACGCGCTCGTGGTCACGGCGTCGGAGGCCATGGTCCAGCCGTGATAGGCCTCGCGCAGCGACACGACGGTCTTGCGGCCGGTCGCAGCCTGCGCGAGGCGCAGCGCGAGGTCGACCGACTCTGAGCCCGAGTTGACGAGCAGCACCGTGTCGAGCGCCTCGCGGCCGCCGTCTCCCGTGCGTGCGGCCTCGGGCAGCAGGGCGAGCAGCCGCTCGCTGTACTCGGCGAGTTCGCGGTACAGAAAGCGGGAGTTGGTGTTGAGGATGCGGATCTGCCGGTTCACCGCGTCGGCGACACCGGGGTGGCCGTGACCGAGACCCGCGACGTTGTTGACCACGTCGACGTACGAGCGGCCCGTGGTGTCGACGAGGTGCTGCCGCCACCCGCGCTCGACCTGCATCGGGCGCTCGTAGTAGCGCTCCTGCGCGCTCGCGAA
The DNA here is from genome assembly GCA_047973175.1 of Leucobacter sp. Classification (GTDB taxonomy): domain Bacteria; phylum Actinomycetota; class Actinomycetes; order Actinomycetales; family Microbacteriaceae; genus Leucobacter. Next base: position 34,403 of record JBKEBN010000184.1, on the reverse strand, counting down.
AATGTGCTCGCGACGGGCCAGTTCGTCCTCCGCCTCGTCCCGCTGAGTCCGCGATTCGAGGCCGATGAGCGTCGCCGGGTCGTGCGTGAAGCGCGACCACGCGCGCACCCGCTCGGGGGCGACCAGCTGGGCGCGACCCGCCTCGGGCACGCTGAGCGAGAGAATCGGTGGGTCGCCATCTGCCCTACCGTTGACCGCGTCGGCGCGGCACAGGGTGACGGCGACGGGGCGAGGATCGGCGCTCGCGACGACCGTCGCGAGCGGCGCACCCGCCGCCACCTGCTCCCCCGCACCCGCGAGGGCCGCCGCGCCGTCGAGCGACAGATACCAACCGCTGTGCAGGTCGAGCAGCAGCCCGCGCTCGGTCGCGGCGACGACCGATCCCGCGACCGGAGCGGTCACGAGCTGCTCTGCCCCCGCCGCGAGCCACACCTCGGTGCCGATCGGCCAGGTCGCGGCGGCATCGGCGGCGTTCACGGCGGTGCGCGTGAGCCGATAGACCCCGTAGGGCATCACGGCAGCGGCCGATCCCGCGTCGAACGCGGCCGCGACGAGCCGCGACTCCGCGTCGGCGGCGAGCCACCGGCCTGAGTCGAGGTGTTCGGACTCCACTCCGGGGTCGAGCACGGCGACCTCGCCGTCGAGCCCGGGCAGGAGCGCGCGAAGAGGCTGAGACGCTGCTGAGTCGCCCGCGCCCGAGACCGCAGTTGGGACCTCAGCCGGGGCGGTCGGGGCAGTCGGCACCGCGAGCAGCCGCAGCCCCGCCCCGTCGGCCGCGCCCTGGTAGCCGAGCCGCGCCAGCACGTGCTCGGTCGCCTCCGCGAGCGGCAGGGCAGTGGCGGCGTCGAAGATGGCCTGCTCGACGGCGATGCGATCGCGCGCGTAGTCATTGCCGCCGTCGATCTCGAGCTGTCGCCACCCGCTCGCCACGATCACGGCGGCGCGCAGCACGATGAGCGGCCACACCGCCCGGGCCTCGGCCGCGGAGAGCGGGGCGGAGCGGTGGAACGCCGCAATGGTGTCGAGCACCCGCAGGGGGCGCTCCGGCTCGTGGTGCAGCATGGAAGAGGCCGTGACCGCGAGCTCGGAGACTCGCCAGCCGTACGCGAGGTCGCCGAGGTCGAGCACCGTGCGCGGGTGCAGTCGCGCGTCGTCGCCGCGCACGCCCATCGCGTTGTCCTCGGTCAGGTCGCCGTGGATCGCCTGCGAGGGCAACGACCCCGACACAAGATCCAGCGCGCGCTGCGCGCCGTCGGAGGCCGCCACGACCCGCGCCCGAAGTTCGTCGTCGGCGATCGAGGCGGCGAGCTTCGCGGTCTCGCTGTGCGCCACGGCCATGATCCACATGTGCTCGCGATCGAGACCCTCGTGCGAAAGCTCCGCGAGCGCGTTGACCGAGGCCGCGGCGAGGGTGCCGAACTCCTCGAGCACGACCGACGCGAAGTAGCCGACGTCGAGCATGGGCTCACCGACCGCGAACTCGCTGCGGCGCACCGCGAAGCCGTGCCAGCGCTGCGTGAGTTCGCCATCCCGCCCCGGCAGCACGCTCGGCACGGAAACCCCGGCCTCGCGATAGGCCCGGATGGCCGCGTGCTGCGCGTCGCGGGCGACGTCTCCGAAGACCGGGTTGTCGATGCGCAGCACGCTGCGAGTGCCGTCGGGCTCTTCGAGCACGAAGTTGCGGTCTTGATTGCTGCCGAGTTCTCGCGCCGCGGCCTCGATGCCGTAGCACTCGCGAGCGATGATCTCCGCGTCGCGCTCCGACACATCGGGGCGCACGAGCCCGCCCGAGGGTTGCTCAGTCATGACCCACCCGCTGCCTGATCTCGGGGGCGAGCGCGGTGAACGCCCGAGTGCGATGCGAGAGCAGGTCTTTCTCCACCGACGTCAGCTCGGCCGCGGAGCGCTGCTCGCCCGCGGGCTGGAAGATCGGATCATAGCCGAAGCCGTGCTCGCCCACCGACTCGCGCAGGATGCGGCCGCTCCACAGCCCGAGTTCGCACACCTCCGCGTTCGGTGCTCCACCCGCACCGGGCACCACCAGCGCCGCGGCACACACGAAGCTCGCGGCACGGTGCTCGTCGGCGATGTCGGCGAGCTGCCACAGCAGCAGATCGACGTTGGTCGAATCGCTGCGCAGCGGGCCGCCCCACCGCGCGGAGAAGATGCCGGGGCAGCCGCCCAGCACGTCGACGGCGATGCCGGAGTCGTCGGCGATGGCCGGGAGTCCCGTGTGCTGCGCCGCCGCGCGCGCCTTCAGCAGCGCATTCTCTTCGAACGACAGACCGTTCTCGACGGGCTCGGGGCCGTCGTAGCCGATCAGTTCGATGTCGGGCACCAGCGGAGCTATGATGCGCCGCAGCTCTTCGAGTTTGTGCGCGTTGTGCGACGCGAGCACTACCTTGTGCATGTTCCTACCTCTTCTCTTCGGCCAGCGCAGTCGCTCCAGCCGATACCGTCTCTTCAGCCAGCGCTGCCCTGGGCCAGCACGTCTTCAGCCAGCACCGAGCGCTGCAGCTCGGCGAGCTCGGAGGTCGACACGAGCGCGAGATCGAGCAGCGCATCGAGCTCATCGCGCCGGAAGGGCACCCCCTCGGCAGTGCCCTGCACCTCCACGAAGTCGCCGGCTCCGGTCACCACCACGTTCATATCGGTCTCGGCCCGCGAATCTTCGACGTAGGCGAGGTCGGTCATCGGCACCCCGCCGACGATTCCCACCGACACCGCCGCGACGCTGTCTTTCAGCGGCTGCGCCTTCTTGGCGATGTGCCCCCTGCCCCGCGCCCACTCGACCGCATCGGCCAGTGCAACGTAGGCACCCGTGATGGAGGTCGTGCGCGTGCCGCCGTCGGCCTGCAGCACGTCGCAGTCGATGACGATCGTGTTCTCACCGAGCGCCTTCGTGTCGATCACGGCGCGCAGGCTGCGACCGATGAGCCGTGAGATCTCGTGCGTGCGGCCGCCGATCTTGCCCTTCACCGACTCGCGCTGCATGCGCTCGTTGGTCGACCTCGGCAGCATCGAGTACTCGGCGGTGACCCAGCCGGTGCCCTTGCCCATCAGCCAGCGCGGAACCCCCGGAGTGAACGACGCGGTGCAGAGCACGCGCGTGTTGCCGAAGGAGATCAGTGCGCTGCCCTCAGCCTGCGCGCTCCAACCGCGCTCGATGGTCACCGGGCGCAGCTGCTCTGGGGTGCGCCCGTCGGCACGGGTCAGGTCGCTCATGTTGCTCTTGCTCTCCTCTGGTTATTAGGTGGTATCGGGCTGTCGGTCGCCATCTACGGCAGCCGGATCGCCCCGGTCTCGAGCCGGTCGACGGCGTCGATGCCGATGCCGAGCATGCGGCGCGCCAACTCCACGAACGCGAGGGTATCAGCGCCCGTCGCCTCGTAGCGCACCACCGGCTCCCCGGCGTCGGCGGGCCGCAGCAGCCCCTGCTCGGTGAGCACCCGGAACACCTCGTTCGCGGTCTCGATGTCGCTCGACACGAGCGCCACCTCGGGGCCGACCACCTGCGCGAGCGCGCCGCGTAGAAACGGATAGTGGGTGCAGCCGAGCACGAGGGTGTCGATGTGCTGCCCCACGAGCGGCGCGAGGTAGTCCTTCGCAACGGCGTGCACCTCCGGCCCGCTCGTCTGCCCGGCCTCCACGAGTTCGACGAAGCGCGGGCAGGCCGCCGAGGTCAGCTCGATGTCCGGGCGCATCGCGAACAGGTCGTCGTACGCGCGCGACTGGATAGTGCCGGCCGTGCCGATCAGCCCGACGCGCCGGTTGCGCGTGATCGCCGCGGCGCTGCGCACGGTCGGGCCGATCACCTCGACCACCGGCACGTCATAGCGCTCGCGCGCGTCGCGCAGCACGGCCGCAGACGCGGTGTTGCACGCGATCACCAGCATCTTCACGCCCTGATCGACCAGGTCATCGAGAATATCCAGCGCGAATCGGCGCACCTCGGCGATGGGCCGCGGGCCGTAGGGCGTGCGGGCCGTGTCACCCACGTAGATCATCGACTCGTTCGGCAGCTGATCCCGAATGGCGCGCGCCACCGTCAACCCGCCGACACCGGAATCGAAGACGCCGATGGGAGCCAGGGGCGACAGCACGCGATCACTCACCTGAACAGATTACCGCGCGGAGTGCGTTGAACACGTCGGCCGGATCACTTGATCCAGGTGCGGCGGTGCAGTTCGGTGAGCCCCGCTGCCGCGATTCCCGCGTAGTGAGCTCGGGATCCGTATCCCTTGTTCGAAGCCCACCCGTACGCGGGATGCGCCTCGTGCGCCTCCCGCATGATCGCGTCTCGCTCCACCTTCGCGCGCACGGAGGCCGCAGCCACCGACGCGCAGGCGCGATCCGCCCCCACTCGGGTCGTCACATTCAGGGGTACGCGCGGCGAGCGGAGCGCCGGGGTGAGCCAGTCATGCGACCCGTCGAGCAGGATCACCGCGCGATCCACCGGTACACCGGCCGCGTGGAGTTCGAGCAGCGCCCGCCTTGCCGCCTCGCCCAGCATGGCGGTGATGCCGCGCTCATCGATCTCCTCGGCGCTCGCGAAGCCGACCGCGCCCGGCCCCCACTCGCACACCTGAGGCACCAGGGCCTCGCGGCGCTTCTCGCTCAGCAGCTTCGAATCGCGCAGACCGGCGGGAAACTCGGCCGTGCCCCGCTGCACCGCGTGCGCCCCCACCGCGACCGGGCCGGCTATGGCTCCGCGCCCCACCTCGTCGACGCCGATCACCAGCTCGGCACCCGCGGCGAAGCAGGCGGCCTCGAAGTCGAGGGTGGGATCCTTCGATGCCGGGATCTTCGGTGCCGCGGGCTCTGAACTCGCGCGCCGCACAGCGGGATCGGCTGTCATTCGGCGGCTGCCCGGTCGACTCCGGTAAACGTCCCCTCGGGCGTGCCGAGCCAGGTGAAACGGTTGAGCGGCCAGTTCAGCAGGAAGGCACGACCGACGATCTCGCTCTCGGGCACGAAGCCCTTGCCCGGCTGCTCCTGGTTGTAGCGGGAGTCTTTGCTCTGATAGCGGTTGTCGCCCATCACCCAGACCGAGTCCTTCGGCACCGTGACGTCGAAGTCGATCGCCGAGGCGCGGCCGTCGTACTCCTCGGGCACGACGATGTAGGGCTCGTCGAGCGGCACGCCGTTGACGGTGACCCTGCCGTTGGCGTCGCAGCAGGCGACATGGTCGCCGCCGATGCCGATCACGCGCTTCACGACGTACTCGTTGCTCGTGTCGGCCGCGAGCCCCACCGTCTGCAGCAGCTTTTCGAAACCGCGCGGGGGGTCGGTCGCGCGCGCGTTGAGCCAGCCGCCCGGGTCTTTGAACACCACGATGTCGCCGCGCTGCACTCCCACGGGGTTCGGCACCAGCTGGTTGACCAGAATGCGGTCGTTCACCTGGAACGTGTTCTCCATCGACTCGGACGGGATGTAGAAGCTGCGCACCAGAAACGTCTTCAGCAGGAAGGAGATGAGGAACGCCACGACCACGATCACCACGAGGTCGCGCAGGAAGCCGAGCAGACCGCCCATCTTCTTGCGTTCCGTCTTCGCTTCGCTCATCTCGTCAACCCTCTCCAGCGAACCGATCGCCCGGCTCACCCGTCAATCCTGCCACCCAGCACCTGTGAAACGGCGGCGCTGCGACCGGGCCCCCGCGCGGCCTCCGGGTCAGAAACGCAGAAACCCCCGACCTCGCATGAGTCGGGGGTTTCTGATGAAAACCGTCGGCATCGCCGCAGCCGAGCCGAAAGATATCGGAGGGACCTCTTAGAAGTCGCGCTTCTCCTTGACCTTGGCCTTCTTGCCGGTGAGGCCGCGGAGGTAGTACAGCTTGGCGCGGCGCACGTCGCCGCGGGTGACGACCTCGATCTTGTCGATCGCCGGCGAGTGCACCGGGAACTTGCGCTCGACGCCCACCTGGAAGCTGATCTTGCGCACCGTGAAGGTCTCGCGAACGCCCTCGCCGTGGCGCGAGATCACGACGCCCTGGAACACCTGGACGCGCGAGCGGTTGCCCTCGACGATGTTGACGTGCACCTTGACGGTGTCGCCGGCGCGGAATTCGGGAATGTCGCTCTTGAGCGACGCGGCATCGACGTAGTCGAGCTTCTGCATGATGGTCTCTCTCTGCGCCCGCCGCAAGTCGGGAACGCTGAATCTAACTCAGTGAAGTATGTGTGTGGCTCACGGTTCGTGCGAACCCTCGCGGCAGTACCGCACCGTGGCACAAACAACTATTATGCCACACGTTCGCGGCGACGACGCACGAGCGCGATGATCCACTCCACGAAAAGCCAGACGAACCCCGCGAGCCACGCGAGCGCAGTCACTGAGAAGAGCGCGTCGTTGAGGGCGTCGGTCGCACTGTGCACGGCGTCGGCGTTGGGGCCGTAGACGCCCATCCAGACCTGCAGCGTCGACCCGTACCCGGAGTCACCGCCGTCGGGCGCGAAGATCGCCGCGAGCATCACGCCGATCGAGGTCAGCCAGGCGGCGATCAGCGCCCTCGTTCGCGCCCTTCCCCGCGGCTCCCCGAACAGCGCCCGCCTTGAGAGGAACCCCTGCGCGGCGATCACCACCTGCACCACGTAGCCGGCGAGCAGCAGAAGCACGGGGCCCATGATGAGAATCACCATCAGCCACCCGAACGAGAAGAGTTTCAGCACGACTGCGATGAGCGGAGCGGCGATGAGCAGCACTCCGGTCGCGGTGTTCAGGGTCTTCGCGGTAGTCGTCACCATGGCAGTCTGCCAGATATCCGGCCGGTCGAGCGCGCGGGGCCTCAAACCTCGGTGCCGAGCACAGCGCAGTCGATACCCCGCGCCCTTGGTGGCAGACTGGTGGCATGGCCCACACCGCTCTGATCACCGGCGCGTCGGCCGGCCTCGGTGCCGAGTTCGCGCGACGGCTTGCGACACAGGGAGTCGACCTGGTGCTCGTGGCGCGCGACGGCGACCGGCTCGCCGCGCTCGCTCAAGCGCTCCGGGAGGCGAACCGCATTCGGGTCGAAGTGCTCGCGGCAGACCTCACCGAGGGTGCCGCCCTCGAGCGGGTCGCTTCGAGGGTTCGGGATCGGGATCGCCCCGTCGACATCCTCGTCAACAATGCCGGTTTCGGCGTGCACGCCGCCTTCGAGGCGAGCGACATCGCCGACGAGCGGCAACTGCATGAACTGCTCTCCTGGGTTCCCCTGCGACTCGCGCACGCTGCGGTGCCCGGAATGCTCGCGCGCGGAAGAGGGTGGATCATGAACGTGGCCAGCGTCGCCGCGTTCACCCCGAGCGGCACGTACGGTGCCGCGAAAGCGGCAGTGGTGTCGCTGTCGAGGTCTCTGAACGCGCGTTACCGTTCCTCCGGCGTGCGAGTAACGGCGCTGTGCCCGGGCCTCCTCCACACCGAGTTCCACGAGCGAATGGGCGTCGACCACCTGCCGCAGCTCCCGAGCTTCGCCTGGGCGAACACGCAGCGAGTGGCGCGCGAGGGCCTGCGGGCGCTCCGCAGCGGCCGCAGCGTGCTCGTCAGCGACTGGCGATACAGGCTCGCGCGCCCACTCGTCACGCTGCTCCCCGACCGGGTGCTGGAGCAGACGACCACCACCAACGCGGCCCGGTGAAGTCGTCGATCCAGGTGCTTGAACGGATGCGGATCTAGAGGCTGCGCCTCAGGACTGGCAGGTCGGACACCAGTACAGCTTGCGGTTGGCCATCTCCTCGAGCACGATGTTGGTGCCGCAGCGCTTGCAAGGCGTGCCCTCGAGCTTGTAGACCCAGTGCCGCTCGTCGCGCTCGGCGAGAGCGCGACGGTAGTCCTCGCCCTGGAGCCCATCGATCGTGATCATCTGGCCCACCGTGATCCCGATCCCGAGCAGGTGCGCCCAGTCGTCCCACAGCGCCTCGAGCACGGAGCGATCGAGCGAATTGGCGGGGGTGTGCGGGTCCAGCCCCGCCCTGAACAGCATCTCGGCGCGGTACACATTGCCGATGCCCGCGACGACTGACTGATCCATGAGCACGAGCCCGATGGGCGTCTTCTTCTTGTGGGCGCGCTCGACGAAGCGCTCCTTCTCCGCGGGCGTGTTCGCGTTGGCGGGATCCGGCCCGAGGCGCTGGATCACCGCGTCGACCTCCGCGGGCGTGAGCACCTCGCACGCGGTCGGGCCGCGCAGATCGGCGCACACCGTCTCGTTCAGCAGCCGCACCCGCACCTGACCCACCGGATCCGGTGGGAAAGCACCGTTCTCAGCCTCGGCCCTGTCGCGCTCCGCCATGCGCACGTGCGCCACGCGCGTGCGCCGCGGAGCGCCGATCGAGGTCACCGAGTCCTCGCCCTCGCCGTCGACCGGCACGGCCTCAGACCCGCTCTCCGCTCCGTCGACCGCTCCCGCCATGCCGGTCTGGCCGAGCCTGCCTCGGCCGAACTTCGTCGCGTGGATCTGAATCGAGGGGTCCACCCTCACGTCTCCCGCGAAGTCCCAGGCACCGTAGATGCCGAGGTGCACGCGCAACCAGCGATCATCCTCGAATTCGAGGAACATCTGCTTGCCGACGGCCCGCGCGTCCGTCATCTCGTGACGGTTGAGCATCTCGGCACCCTGCGCGAAGCGGCCCTGCGGGCTGGACACCTCGGGAGCGGTACCCACGAAATTGGTGGCGAACTGCCGCGCGATGCGGTGAACGGAGTGCCCCTCCGGCATTTCAACCTCGATTCAGTAGATAAGTGCCCGAGGTCGAGGGCGACCTCGGCACATACGCCGCGCAACGCGATGCGTTGCTTCGAGCGGCTTGGTGCCTTCGGGCATGGCTCTAGCCCTACAGTTCGTCGACCTGCTTGCCGGCGATGTCGCCGGTGCGCTCGTACTCCCCGAGCTGACCGATGCGCCGCACGTGACGCTCGTCACCGGAGAACGGGGTCTCGATGAAGAGGTCGATGAAGCGGGTCGCGTCTTGCACGGAGTGCTGCCGAGCACCGATGGAGATGACGTTGGCGCTGTTGTGCTCGCGGGCGAGCGTCGCGGTCGACTCGCTCCACACCAGCGCGGCGCGAATCCCGTCGACCTTATTGGCGGCCATCTGCTCGCCGTTGCCCGAGCCTCCGAACACCACGCCGAGCGCCTCGATCCCGTCGCGCTCGTCACGCGCGACCCCCAGTGCCGCATTGATGCAGAACGACGGGTAGTCGTCGAGGGCGTCGTACTCCCGGGGGCCGTGATCGACGACCTCGTGGCCTTTCTCGCGCAGGTGCTGCTGCAACTGCTGACTGAATTCGAGGCCGGCGTGGTCCGTGGCGACGTGAATGCGCATGAGGTCCAGTCTATCGGCGGGCAGGCGGTCAGACCCGCTCAGAACTGCGGCCCCGCGGTGCGGCCGCGCTTCAGCTCGTAGAAGCCCGGCACGCTGGCGGCGGCGTAAATGCCGTCCCAGAGCCGCAGCGCGTCGTCGCCGGTCGGGGCCGGCGTGACCACGGGACCGAAGAACGCCACGCCGTCGATCGAGATGATGGGCACCCCCACGTCGGGCCCGGCGATCTCAAGCGCGTGGTGGGTGTTGTGCGACAGCTGCGCATCGCTCTCCTCGGTATCGGCCGCTGCGGCGAGCGCGGGATCGAGGCCGAGCGCTGCGAGAGACTCCGCGATGACGGCGTCGTCGTCTCTGCGGTGCCCCGGATGCCGGCGGGTGCCGATCTCGGTGTAGAGCGGCCCCACGACGTGCTGGCCGACCGCCACCCGGGCGGCTTCGACGACGCGGCCCAGGCGGTGCCCCTGTCGGTGCGACTCCGCGTGGTCGTCTTCTCGCCCCTCGTTCACGACGAGCAGGCTGATCGGACGCCAGTCGATCTCGAATCCGCGCGCCTCGGCGACCTCGCTGGCCCAGCGGCTGGTCATCCAGCACCAGGGGCAGATCGGATCGAAATAGAACTCGACGTTGGGGGTGTGCTCACTCATGCGTCCAGCCTACGCCAGCTTAGAGGTTCCGCCGATAGGGGCTGCGGAACGAGGATGTGGCGAACGGGAATCTGGCAAGGCGGAGGAGGAAGGCTTCACTGGTGGTGAAGATTCCGACGACAACGCAGCCAGATTCCCGTTCACCGCACCGCAGCCGTAGCCCCTATCGGCGGAACCTCTTACTGATCGGCACCCGGCGGCGATCTCAGACCTCAATGTCGGACCTCGGGCATAGGCTTAGACCATTAGATCATTGGTCCACCCGTCGAGTTTTCAGGAGCATCTGTGCCAGGAACGAACCTCACGCGCGCCGAGGCGCGCGAGCGCGCCAGCATCGTCACGACCGAGAGCTACGAGGTCGCGCTCGACCTCGCAACCGGCTCGGAAACATTCGCCGCGACCACCGTGGTTCGCTTCACCGCAACCGGCGGGGCATCGACGTTCATTGATCTGATCGCCGATTCGGTCGAGAGCGTCGAGTTGAACGGGCTCGCGCTCGATCCCGCGACGGTCTTCGCAGACTCGCGCGTTCAGCTGCCGGAGCTGGCCGAGCAGAACGTGCTGCGCATCGCGTCGACGCAGCGATACACCAACACCGGCGAGGGTCTGCACCGTTTCGTCGACCCGGCAGACGGCGAGGTCTACCTCTACTCGCAGTTCGAGGTGCCCGACTCGCGCCGGGTGTTCGCGGTGTTCGAGCAGCCCGACCTCAAGGCGTCTTTCCAGTTCTCCGTCACGGCTCCCGCGCGCTGGCAGGTCGTCAGCAACCAGACGACCCCCGAGCCCTCGCCCGCGGGCGAGAGACACGGTGAGGCGATCGCCACGTGGCGCTTCGAGCCGACCCAGGTGATGTCGAGCTACATCACCGCGCTCATCGCCGGCCCCTACACCGTGGTGCGCTCCGAGCTGACGAGCCGCGACGGGCGCACGATCCCGCTCGGCGTGTTCTGCCGCGAGTCGCTCGGTCAGTACCTCGACGCCGACTACGTCTTCGAGAAGACCCGCGAGGGCTTCGCCTTCTTCGAAGAGCAGTTCGACTACCCCTACCCCTTCGAGAAGTACGATCAGCTCTTCGTGCCCGAGTTCAATGCCGGGGCGATGGAGAACGCGGGTGCGATCACCTTCACCGAGGCCTACGTGTTTCGCAGCCAGGTCACCGATGCGATGCGAGAGCGCCGTGTGGTCACGATCCTCCACGAACTCGCGCACATGTGGTTCGGCGACCTGGTCACCATGCGGTGGTGGAACGACCTGTGGCTCAACGAATCGTTCGCCGAGTACATGTCGACGCTCGCCGTCGCCGAGGCGACCGAGTGGACGGAGTGCTGGACGACGTTCGTGGCGAGCGAGAAGTCGTGGGCGTACCGGCAGGATCAGCTGCCCTCGACGCACCCGATCGTGGCCGAGATTCGCGACCTCGACGACGTGCTCGTCAACTTCGACGGCATCACCTACGCCAAGGGCGCTTCGGTGCTGAAGCAGCTCGTCGCCTGGGTGGGGCGCGAACCGTTCATGCGGGGCGTGCACGACTACTTCGTAAAGCACCACCACGCCAACACCGAGCTTCCCGATCTGCTGCGCGAGTTGGAGGCGCAGAGCGGTCGCGACCTCGCCGAGTGGTCGAAGCTGTGGCTCGAGACCGCGGGCGTCAACACGCTGCGCCCCGTCTACGAGGTCGACGACGAGGGCCGCTACACGAGCTTCGCCGTCGAGCAGACGGCGATCGCCGAGTATCCGACGCTCCGCCCCCACCGCATCGCCATCGGTCTCTACGCCTCCGAGGGCGGCTCGATGCGCCGGGTGCGCCGCATCGAGCTCGACATCGACGGTGAAACCACCGAGATTCCCGAGCTCGCGGGTGTCGCGCGCCCCGAGCTGCTGCTGCTCAACGACGACGACCTCAGCTACGCCAAGATCAGACTCGACGAGCACTCGCTCGACACCGCAGCCGCAAGGCTCGGCGACCTCGAAGACTCGCTCGCTCGGGCGCTGATCTGGGGCACCCTGTGGGACGCGACCCGCGATGCGGAGTTCCCGGCCTCCCGCTTCGTCGACATCGTGCTCGACCACATCGCCCGTGAAGATGCCTCGACGACGCTGCGCACGCTGCTCGGGCAGCTCACGCTCGCGGCATCGAGCTACGTCGCACCTGCGAAGCGAAGCGAGACGCGCGGCCGCGTGGCAGACGCTCTCTGGCAGCTCGCCGTCGACGCCGAGCCCGGCTCTGATCGCCAGTTCCAGTTCGTCAAGTCGTTCGCGCTGCTCGCCGAGAGCGACGAGCAGCTGGATACCGTGCAGGGGCTCTTCGATGCCACCGTGCCACTCGACGGGCTCGACATCGACACCGACCTGGGCTGGGAGTTGCTGATCGCTCTCGCTGCGGGTGGCAGGGTCGGTGACGAGCAGATCGAGGCGCGCCTCGCCGAAGATCGCACCGCGACCGGCAACCAATCGGCCGCGCACGCCCGCGCCGCACTGCCGACCGCGCACGACAAGCAACGCGCGTGGGACTCGGTGTTCGTCGACGAAGACAAGCCGAACGCCATCGTGCGGGCTACCGGTCTCGGGTTCTCCCGCGTCCACGATCTCGACCTGCTCGTGCCCTTCGTGAGCCAGTACTTCGACGTGCTCGTCCCGATCTGGCAGTCGCGCAGCTACGCAATCGCCGAAGAGCTCATCGAGGGCTTCTACCCGGCAGCCCTCGCGAACGCCGAACTCGCCGACGCGACACTCGACTGGCTCGCGGGCAACGCAGAGGCCCCTGCCGCGTTGCGCCGCCTGGTTTCGGAGCACCTCGCGGGCGTTGAACGAGCGCTGCGGGCGCAGTCCGTGGATTCGCAGCTGTAGGGAGGGCCAGATGAGGGAAGCCGAGGTCGAGGCAGTGCTGGGTGTCGTGCGCCCCGCGTTCAGCATTGCCTTTACCGATTTCCTGACGACCTATCAGGTGCCGCTGCGCATCCTGGCGATCGTCGTCGCCGCGGTTCTGCTCAACTGGATCCTGCGGCTCATGCTCATGCGCGCCGTGCACCGGATCGTGCGGGGCGTCAAGAAATCGCAGAATGTCGATTCGACGGCCGCGATCCAGACCACTCCCTATATCCAGGCGCGTTCGGTGCAGCGCACCCGCACCCTCGGTACGGTCGGTCGCCACGTCATCACCTGGGTGCTCTCCATCGGAGCGGCGATCCTCATTCTGGGCAACCTCGGCGTGAACCTCGCGGCGCTGCTGACCTCGGCCGGCATCATCGCCGCGGGTCTCGCGTTCGGCGCGCAGAACATTGTCAAAGACATTTTGAACGGCATCTTCATGGTGTTCGAGGATCAGCTCGGCGTCGGCGACCTCGTCACGATCGGCGACATCACCGGCACCGTCGAAGACGTCGGTATTCGCGTGACGCAGGTGCGCGCCGACGACGGCACGCTCTGGTTCATTCGCAACGGCGAGATTCTGATGCTCGGCAGTTCTTCGCAGGGCTGGGGCCGCGCCATTCTCGACGTCACCGTCGATGCGAACGAAGACCTCGCGCGGGTCACCGAGGTGCTGCTCGCGGCCGCCCGCGCGGTCATGGATGAACCGGCCTACGCGGCCAAGGTGACCGGGCAGCCGCAGGTGCGCGGCCTCGAATCGGTGTACGGCGACCGCGCCACGCTGCGTCTCGTCATGCAAACGCATCCCGAAGCGAAGGCCGAGGTGCGACGGGGCCTGCGCGCAGAGATCCGCCGGGAGTTCATCGCCAACGGCATCAGGCTCGCAGACGAACCGTCGGCCTGACGATCGCGCGGAGAAAGGAAGCAGTCATGAGCGAAACTCAGATCCCCCAGCCCCGGCTGACCCTGCGCTCGGGAGAGACGGGAGACGCAGTGACCGACACCCTGTGGTCCCAGGTCGGCGGCACCGACACCTTCGAACGCATCGTGCGCCGTTTCTACGACGGGGTGAGAGAAGATCCAGACCTCGCCCCCATGTACCCCGATGCCGACTGGGAGGGCGCGATCTGGCGACTGCGCACCTTTCTCGAACAGTACTGGGGCGGCCCCACCACCTACTCCGAGCAGCGCGGCCACCCCAGGCTGCGCATGCGGCACGCGCCCTTCCCCGTCACCCCGCACGCCAAGGAGCGCTGGCTGCACCACATGCACGCCGCCCTCGACGAGGCGCAGCTGCCGCCCATGCACGACGCGGCGTTTCGCGACTACGTCGAGCGCGCAGCACTCGCCATGGTGAACCGCTTCGAGTGAGAGGTTGCGCCAACCTCCAGGCCCCCTCGGAAAGGACCGTCTGACCGTGAACTCGAGAGAACCCGTGACGCCGCCCGGTTCGCCGCGGCACCGAGACCCGCAGCTGCCCCTCGACCGCGCGCGTTTCGCCCCTCCCGTGCGCACCCTCGTCGATGTTCTGCGCGAGACAGCCGCCCGGCACCCGGATGCCAGCGCGCTCGACGACGGCTCCGGCGCGCTGAGCTACCGCGAACTGCTCGAGGCCGCAGAGGCGGGAGCCGCCGAGCTGAGGAAGGCCGGGGTGCGCCGCGGAGACCGCGTCGGGGTGCGCGTGGACAGCGGTTCGCGGCGGCTCTACATCGCGATCCTCGCGATCCTGCTGGGGGGTGCCGCGTACGTGCCCGTCGACGCCGACGACACCGAGGAACGCGCACGGCTCGTCTTCGGCGAGGGACGCGTCGCGGGTATCGTCGGCAACGAGGGCTACGCGCCCCGCGATCCGCACGCGGCGGCGAGCGCAGAAGCCGCCTCGCCGTCGGCCTCGCTGCCAGGTGCCGCGGCGCGGCAGGCCGACCCGACCGGAGAAGTGCCCGCCGATCCCGCACCCGAAGACGACGCCTGGGTCATCTTCACCTCGGGATCGACCGGGGTGCCCAAGGGAGTGGCCGTGTCGCATCGCTCGGCGGCCGCGTTCGTCGACGCCGAAGCGAACTGGTACCTGCGAGACGCGCCGCTCGGCCCCGGCGACCGCGTGCTCGCGGGTCTCTCGGTCGCCTTCGATGCCTCGTGCGAGGAGATGTGGCTGGCCTGGCGGCACGGTGCCTGCCTCGTGCCCGCTCCGCGCGCCCTTGTGCGCTCGGGAGAGGATCTCGCGCAGTGGCTGGTGCGGCAGAGCATCACGGTGGTCTCGACGGTGCCGACGCTCGCCGCGATGTGGCCGCACGAGGCCATCGAGAACGTGCGCCTGCTCATCTTCGGCGGCGAGGCGTGCCCGCCCGAGCTCGCCGCCCGACTGGTCGAAGACGGCCGCGAGGTGTGGAACACCTACGGCCCGACGGAGGCGACAGTCGTGTCGTGCGGCTGCCAGATGGACGGCGTCTCCCCTGTGAGTATCGGCCTGCCGCTCGACGGCTGGGAGCTCGCGGTCGTCGACTCCGACGGATATCGCGTCGCCGAGGGCGAGGTCGGCGAGCTGATCATCGGCGGCGTCGGCCTGGCGCACTACCTCGACGCCGCGAAAGACGCCGAGAAATACGCTCCGATGGCCACGCTCGGCTGGGATCGCGCCTACCGCTCGGGCGACCTCGTGCGCTACGAGCCCGCGGGTCTCATGTTCATCGGCCGCGCCGACGACCAGGTGAAGGTCGGCGGTCGCCGCATCGAGCTCGGCGAAGTCGAGAACGCGCTGCAGGAGTTGCCGGGGGTCACGGCGGCCGCCGCGGCGGTGCGGTCGAGCGCGGCTGGCGTTCCGGTGCTGGTGGGCTACCTGGTGGTGGAGGGCGAAGAGCCGCTGGATCGCGCGCACGCCCGCGCGCACCTCGCAGACAGGCTCGCGGCGGGGGTCATGCCGCTGCTGGCCGTGGTGCAGGACCTGCCCGTGCGCACCTCGGGCAAGGTCGACCGGGCGGCCCTGCCGTGGCCGCTGCCCGACGCCGACGAGCCGGAGATCGCCGGTCTGAGCGAGACCGAGCGCTGGCTCCTGGAGCAGTGGCGGGCCGTGCTCGGCGTGCCGGTGCCCGGCCCGGAGGCCGATTTCTTCGACCTGGGCGGCGGATCGCTCGCTGCCGCGCAGCTCGTCTCGCGCGTGCGCGCCCGCGTGCCGGAGTTCACGGTCGCCGACATCTACGACGTGCCGCGGCTGCGTGCGATGGCGAAGGCCGTCTCCGCGGTCGAAGACGCGAGCGGCGGCGACGGGTTTCACCGGCCCTCGCCGACGCCGCGGCGCACGCAGTGGGCGCAGACGCTCGTGGGGGTGCCGCTCTTCATCGTGAGCGGTCTGCGCTGGCTCGTCTACGTGCTGACCGCGGGCACGATCCTGAATCTCACGACCGGCTTCGAGGTGCTGCCGACCGTGCCCTGGTGGGTGCTCGTCATCGCGATCCTGCTCGTCTCGACGCCCTTCGGCCGCATGGGCATCGCGGCGCTCGCGGCCCGCCTGCTGCTCGCCGGCCTGCAACCGGGAGACTACCCCCGCGGCGGCATCGTGCACATGCGCCTCTGGCTGGCAGAGCAGTTCGCCGAGCAGATCGACGCGGTGGGCCTCGCCGGTGCGCCGTGGGTGTCGCTCTACGCGCGGGCCCTCGGCGCGAGGATCGGCAAGAACGTCTCGCTGCACACGCTCCCGCCGATCACGGGCATGCTCGAGGTCGGTGCCGGGTCGTCGATCGAGCCCGAGGTCGACCTCACCGGCTACTGGATCGACGGCGACCTGCTGCGCGTCGGCCGCGTGCAGGTGGGGCGCGACGTGACGGTGGGCGCTCGCAGCACCCTCGCGCCGGGAACGCGCATCGACGACGGGGCGGAGATCGCGCCGGGCTCGGCGGTGTTCGGGCGGGTGAAGGCCGGGCAGACCTGGGCCGGGTCGCCCGCGGTGCGCATCGGCGGTGCCGACACCGGCGAGTGGCCGGATCGGAGCCCCAGGCAGTCGCGCGGCTGGCAGCTCGTCTACGGGGTCTCCTCGGTGCTGCTCGCGCTGCTGCCGTTCGTCGCGTTCGCGCTGGGCGGCGTCGTGGTCGCGGCGAGCATGCGCGGCGCGAGCGGGCTGGGTCAGGCCTACCTCGCGGCGCTCGCCGCGCTGATTCCCGCCGTGCTGATCGCCGGCCTCGTCTACGCGGGTGCCGTCGTCGCGCTCGTGCGCCTGCTCTCGCTCGGCTTGCGCGCCGGCACCTATCCGGTGCTCAGCCGCAGCGGGTGGCAGGCCTGGGCGACCGAGCGACTGCTCGACGCCGCCCGCACCGTGCTCTTCCCGCTCTACTCGAGCCTCTTCACGCCGGTCTGGCTGCGGCTGCTCGGTGCCAGGGTGGGTGCGAACGTCGAGGCGTCGACGGTGCTGCTGATCCCGAAGATGACCAGGATCGACGACGGGGCGTTCCTCGCCGACGACACGATGGTCGCCTCCTACGAGCTGCACAGAGGCTGGCTGCGCATCGGGCCGGTGCGCATCGGCAAGCGCGCCTTTCTCGGCAACTCCGGTATGGCGGGGCCCGGTCTGCGCGTGCCGAAGGACTCGCTCGTGGCGGTGCTCTCGGTCGCCCCGGACAAGGCCAAGGCCGGGTCGTCGTGGCTCGGCTCTCCCCCGGTGCGTCTGCGCCGCGTGGCGCAGACGAGCGACGACTCTCGCACCTACAGCCCGGGAGCGAGTCTGCGAGTGGCGCGCACCCTGTGGGAGCTCTGCCGCGTCGTGCCGGTGTTCGTGACCTGCTGGGTCGGTCTCAGCGTGCTCTTCGTGTTCGCCTGGCTCTGGAAAACCGTCGGACCGGTCTGGACGCTGCTGCTCGCCGGTGCCGTGATGCTCGCGGCGGGAGCCGTGGCCGCGGGCGTCTCGACCGTCGCGAAGTGGGTCATCGTCGGCCCGATCCGCGCGGGCGAGGCACCGCTGTGGTCGAGCTTCGTCTGGCGCACCGAGGTCAGCGACACGTTCACCGAGATGCTCGCGGCCCCCTGGTTCGCCCGCGCCGCTGCCGGTACCCCGGCCCTCGCCGTGTGGCTGCGCTCGCTCGGCGCGAAGATCGGCACCGGAGTCTGGTGCGAATCGTACTGGCTGCCAGAACCCGACCTCGTGCGCCTGGGCGACGGCTCCACGGTCAACCGGGGCTGCGTCGTGCAGACGCACCTGTTCCACGACCGGATCATGAGCCTCGACGCGGTCGAGCTCGAGGCGGGTGCGACGCTCGGGCCGCACAGCGTGATCCTGCCCGCGGCCACCATCGGTGCCAACGCTACCGTCGGCCCGGCGTCGCTCGTGATGCGCGGCGAAGACGTGCCCGTCGGCTCCCGCTGGAGCGGCAACCCCATCGGCCCGTGGCGCGCCGTGAAGGTGCGCGCCTACCAGACGACGCGGTGATCCCGAAATGGATGAGCTCGAAATGACCGCCCAGAAGACTGCCGCTGACGGCGGATCGACCCGCACGATAGGATCGACACCCTGATGCCGAAGCAGTACACGCCCCAGAGCGGGGACTCCCGCTACGCCGTCGAGCACTACCTGCTCGACCTCGACTACACGCCGCGAACCAATCGGCTCGCGGGCCGCGCGCAGCTCAGCGTGGAGGTGCTCGAGCGTACCTCCTCCCTGCGCTTCGACCTCGTGGGCCTGGGCGTCTCCAAGGTGCGCGTCGACGGGCAGGTGCACAAGCGGGTGAAGCAGAGCGCTCAGGCGCTGCGCGTCGACTTCGAGAAACCCATCGCCGCGGGCATCAGGCTGCTCATCGACATCGAGTACGCCGGCCGGCCGCGCCCGCGGCGATCCCCGTGGGGTGCCATCGGCTGGGAGGAGCTCGACGACGGAGCACTCGTGGCCTCGCAGCCGATCGGCGCACCGACCTGGTTTCCGTGCAACGATCGCGTGGACGACCGGGCGCGCTACTCCATCCGGTTCACCACCGACCGCGAATTCTTCGTCGCCGCGACCGGTGTTCCCGGGCCGGTCACCAGGGTCTCGGGCAAGCGCTGCTGGACCTTCGAGTGCATCGTGCCGACCGCGACCTACCTGGTGGCGGTGCACGTCGGCCCCTACGCCGAGTATCCGCTCGCGGTGGGCACGGCGGCCGGCCTCCGCGGTGCGCGCCTCGTCACCCCGGCGGCCCAGCACGTCAAGACGCTGCGCGCCTACCGGCCCGTCACCGACATGATCCGCGTCTTCGAGCACTGGTTCGGCCCCTACCCGCAGCCCAACCTCACCATCGTCGTCACCCAGGAAGAGCTCGAGATCCCGCTCGAAGCGCAGGGCCTCGCCGTCTTCGGCATCAACCACAACGCGCCGACGGAGCAGCGCCTCATCGCGCACGAACTCGCCCACCAGTGGTTCGGCAACAGCGTCGGCATCGCCCGCTGGCGCGATATCTGGCTCAACGAGGGGTTCGCCTGCTACGCGGAGTGGATCTGGTCGGAGGCCTCGGGCGGGCCGACCATCGCCGACTGCGCGGAGCTGCACTACGCGCGGCTCGCGGAGCTGCCGCAAGACCTGCGGCTCGCCGACCCCGGACCCGCCGACATGTTCGACGACCGCGTCTACAAGCGCGGCGCGCTGCTGCTCGAGGCGCTGCGCCGGGAGATGGGCGCGGCCGCGTTCGGCACGCTGCTGCGCAAGTGGGCGAAGCGCTACCGGCACGCCCTCGTCACCCAGAAGCGGTTCTTCGAACTCGCCGAGCAGCTGAGCCCGGTGCCCGTGTCCCACCTCTGGCCCACCTGGCTCGATGAGACCGAGCTGCCTCCTCTGCCCTCGCCGCGCGATCAGTAAGCAACACCGGAGAAGATCAGCGGGCGCGAACCGGGCGAGACTCCCACGCTGCCGCGTGCAGGCGCTCGAACGCGTCGAGCAAGAGGTCGAGTGCGAACTCGAACTCGGCCTGCCGCTCGCACGATCCCTCGGGGTTGCGCTCGGCCGCGTCCATCGCGATCGCGACGACGTGGGGAAAATTCTCGGTCATGTACTCGACGAGGGCCGGTTGATCCGCGTCTGCCGGCGTCGGGGCATCCGCGTCTTCGAAGGCCTCTGAGCTGTACCCCCAGATTCGGTTGCCGAGTGCGTGCATCGCGTAGTGGGTGAGATCCGGCGAGAATCCGCCCCCGATGAAGTCGCCCGCGACCGCGTTCATGTGCGCGAGCACCGTCTCGGTGCGCCGCTTCCGAGAATCGATCGCGTCGCCGAGCCACGGGTGCGCGAGGATCGCTTCGCGGGCGCTCAGCACGCGGGAGCGCACCCCGAGTCTCCAGCCCGTTCCCGCGCCAGGCGGATCGTAGCCCGCGATGATCCGATCGACCACGCGCGTGACGAGGTCCTCCTTGTCGGCGACGTGCTTGTACAGCGCCATGGGCACCACGTCGAGCCGAGCCGCCAGCGCGCGCATGCTCAGAGCCTCCAGCCCCTCGGCGTCGGCGAGCGCGATGGCTTCCGACACGACCGCTTCACGGTCCAGTTTGCGGCGGCGTGATGCTTCGGACCTCGACATGGCTGCTCCCGTTGACTTGGTGTACGAAGTACACTTAGCCTAGCTGGTGTACGCCGTACACTTAATTTCTCAGCACGGAGGTTTCCATGAACACGCAGCGAAAGCTCGCCATCACCGTTGGCGCGTTCTACCTCCTCACCTTCGCGACCTCGATTCCCGCTCTGGCGCTGAAGCAGTCGTTCCTGCGCGGCACGGACGCCGGCGCGGGTGCCGGCACCGACGCGACGCTGCACTGGGCGGTGATCCTCGAGGTCGTCCTGGCGCTCGCCTGCGTCGGCACCGCGGTCGCGTTCTACCCCGTCGGCAAGTCTCACAGCCCCGCCCTGGCGATCGGATTCGTGGCATCGCGCACGCTCGAAGCCTCGGCGGTGTTCACCGGCGTCATCGCTCTCCTGGCAGTCGCCACGCTTCGCGGTGCCGCGCACACCGGCGACGCCGAGACCGTCGACGCGGCCCTGGTAGCGGTGCACGACTGGGCGTTCCTGCTCGGACCCGGCCTGCTGCCTGCCGTGAACGCGCTGCTCTTCGGCACGCTGCTCTACCGCGCCCGACTCGTGCCCCGCATCATCCCACTCACGGGCCTGCTCGGCGCGCCCCTGCTCGCCATCTCCGCGCTCGGCACGCTGCTCGGCGTCAACGACCAGGTCTCTCCGCTGGCCGGGATCGCGGCCTTGCCCATCGCACTCTGGGAGTTCGGCATCGGCACCTGGCTGGTGCTGAAGGGCTTCAGCTCCCCGTCGGTTCGGGAGCAGACGGCGCAGTCACGCGAGCGACATTCCGACGAGTGAGACGAGTGAGAGCGTGATCCCGATGCCCTGGAGCCGGTTGGGCCGCTCGCGCAGCAGCACGAAGGCGAGACCGATGGTGACCGCCGGGTAGAAGCCGCTCACCACCGACAGCACGGCGAGGTCGCCGAACGCGAGGCCGAAGGTGAAGAGCGCATTCGCCGTGGCGTCGAGCGTGCCGGAGAGCATCGCGAGCGCGACCGCCGAGATCAGCACGATCCGCCGCGCCCTATCGGTGGCCCCCGGGCGCTGCGCCGCCGGTTCCCGCGCGGCGGCGAGCGTTGCGGTTCGGCCGGCCTGCGCGCTCGCCGGCCGAGGATCGACCACCGCCGCTCCCCGGCTGGAGACGCCGTACAGCTGCGGCGCGGCAGCACCCGAGCGCGGATCGGCGGCACGATCGTCGACGATAATCGGTCGCCTTCGCAGCGCGAGCACGGCGACGGCCGAGAAGGCGATCACGACGCAGGTGATGCGGTTCGCCATGAGCGGGGTGAGACCGGCCTCGTCGACGTGCACGTTGCCGAGACCGCCGTCGAGGTAGATGTAGAACACGCCGAGAAAGGCCCCCGCAAGCGCGGCCTTCACCGCGTCGATCGGCCTGGCCTTCGAGGTGCGCGCGTCGGGCGCGGCGGCGACGAGCCCGATGGCGACGATCCCGACCGCGACCGCGACCCAACCGAGCGCGCTGAAGGTCTCGCCGGCGAGAAGCCCGGCGGCCATCGGAACGACCGTCGAGACGATCGCGACGATCGGCGCGAGGGTCGTCATCGGGCCTACCGAGTAGGCGGAGTAGAGCAACCAGATGCCGAGACACGAGGTCACGCCCGTGCCGATGCCGCCGATCCAGGTCTCAGCGTGCCAGATGCCGCCGTCGAATGGTGCCGCGAAGGTGAGCGCCGCGACTCCGGCGAGTGCCGCGATGCCGGTGACGAGCATCGCGGTGATGCGTTTCGAGGCGAAACCGCCGACGAAGTCGCCGGCTCCGAAGAAGACGGCGCTGGCTGCGCCGAAGAGCACTCCGAGCATGAGGGGCACCTTTCGAGGGGAAGCGAAATTCGGGGATGGATCGCGGCGCGGTCAGGCGACGTTTCAGGGAAACCGAGGATCCACCATCAGAATAAATAAATTGCGTTAGTTTTTGTGTGGCCGAAAAATGCACTGGCAGGTGCCTGCCACGCGCAGAGCTCCTCAGGAGTTGCGGCGAGCCCAGGCCATGCCGAGGTCGAAGCGCCCCTGCGCGCCGAGCTCATCGGAGGCGTCCGCGATGCGGCGGTGCACGGTGCGGAGCCCGATGCCGAGAACCGCGGCGATCTGCTTGTCGGTGAGCCCCTCGGCCAGGAGTTCGAGCACGCTCTCCCAGCCGTCCGCGGCGAAGGGATAGGGTCTTGCTTCAGCCCACCAGCTCTCGAAGAGGGTGGAGAAGGACTCGACCGTCGCGGAGTTCTCGAAGAAGATGCCGCCACCGGGTGCGGTGCTCTCGCGGGTCATGGGGATCGCGGCGCCCTTGCCGCGATCCACGAACAGGAAGAGGGGCACGACCGGCACCAGGCGCACCTCGGCCCCACCGGCCATGAGTTGATCGAGCAGAGCGCGATACTCGGGATCGTCGAGTTCGCGGGAGTTCAGCAGGAAGCGGAAGGGCAGCCGAGGCATCTCGGCGAGCTCGCCGCACTCGATCAGGCCCGCGAAGTGCTGCAGCACCGGGGTGAGGAACGAGCGCATGCTCTCGAACGACGGAAAGGCCGAACCGGCGTTCTCGGGCGGATCCTCGGCGAGAATCTTCACCCAGTAGTGAGTCGCCTCCATCGCCCCGACGATGACCCGCCCCTCGATTCCGCGCATAAGACGGTTGGCACCCTCGGTCCACGCTCGTTCGAGTTCGGGAAGTCGGGAGAGGATCGCACGGGCCTCTGCAATGACGGATTCCTGACGCTCGAAGAGGGCGATGAGCGCTCGGGCGGCCGATTCCGCCGGAGCGACCATGCCGATCTCGCCACCTCGATAGTGGATGAGACCTGCGGCCTCCAGCGCTTCCAGATCGGCTTCGCGAACGGATTCCTCCGGCGAGGTGTCTCTGAGCGCGGCAGCGTTTGCCGGGCGTTCGCGCAGCACCCGGCCGAGGAACCGTACGACCTCTTCATCCTCGAAGAGGTGATGCCTTCCCTCCATAGACTCAGGGTAGAGCGGGTGGGGTGGCAAGAACTTGCCAAGTCCACTATTCGACACCCTCTCTTCCGATTCGATCTTCCGATTCGAGGCGGGCGTCATGCGTTCGCGCCCGGCCCGCTCCGGGCGCGAGTCGTGCACTGAGACGCGGTAAGGGCCCTCCAGTAAATAACCGCTGCGTGTCGCTTCCTGATCGGGCGCATGATCGCAGCTGGGGTTCGTCAACGTAGCACCACTACGCCGACGAACCCCAGCTTTATCATGCATCCCGCTCAGAAACCTCACTTGCAGCAGTTATTTACTGTCGGACCCTAAGCGAGTTCGAGTCGCAGGGTTCGTTCCTTCGGGAGCGGGCCCTGCGACTCGAACCGTTATTCCCCGTATTCCCCCTCTCCAGCAGAAAGGCTCTCATGCACGCAGACCGCACAGCAGACTTCGCAGTCGATCCGACCCCCTTCCTCGCCCCCGCTGCGGAGCGGCCGGAAGGGCCCGTGATCCCGATGGTCGTGTCGCTGACCTTCCCTGGCATGAACCTCGCAGCGCGCGATCTCCAGGATGAACTCACCCGGATCGCGTTCGACGCCGTGCGAGAGGCCGGTGGCAGGCCGCGGCTCGTCGACTCGGCGGGTGGCAAGCTGCCGACGCACGCCGAGGTGTTCGAGGGCGCGCAGGGGATCGTGTTTCTCGGCGGAGGTGACGTCGACGGGGCCTGCTACGGTCACGAGGGGCCGCCGCCGGTGAACGAGTACGGTGTGGATCGGCGAGCGGACGAGTTCTGTCTCGGGCTGATCCGCGAGGCGGTGGATCGGGATCTTCCCACCCTCGCGATCTGCCGCGGCTCGCAGTTGTTCAACGTCGCGTTCGGGGGCACGCTGATCCCGGACATCGAGAACTGGCCGCTGCACCGCGGCGGCGGCGATCCGCTGTTCGTCGACGAGGAGGTGCTGCTCGAACCCGACTCGGAGATCGCGCGGATTCTCGACCGACGCGCTGTGACAGTGCGGAACGGGCACCACCAGGCCGTCGCCGAGGTGGGTTCGGCGCTCCGCGCGACGGCGCACGCGCACGACGGCATCGTCGAGGGCACGCAGCATCGCGACGCGAGCTGGGCGATCGGGGTGCAGTGGCACCCGGAGGAGCCGCGGGCGAACGCGGTGGATCGGGCCCGTATCTTCGGCGAGCTCGTGAGTCGCTCGGCGCTGCAGAGCGGGTAGCCGCGGGTGAGCACGGGCCGGGTGCCCCGCTAACTGATCGGCGGGGCACCCGGCCCGTACTCACTCACTCACTCACGCGGCGACGGAAGCCGCCTCGAGCACGCCCGGCAACCACTCGAGCGCGACATCGCTGGCGAGGTCCCAGCCGGAGGCGTCGTGGCGACCGTACTCGCCGACCCGTTCGGCTCCCTGCTGCGCGAGGCGGCGGTCGATGTGCTCGCTGCCCTGGCTGTAGGTCTCTTCGTAGTAGGTGTCGCCGAGCCCGAACACGGCGTAGCGCACGCCGGTGAGGTCGGGGAGTTCTGCGTCGAAGGCCTCGGCGAAGGGGAGCGCCGAGTTCGGCAGCTCGCCCTCGCCGTGCGTCGAGCAGATGACCACGTAGAAGCGGTCGGGGGTGAGCGCGGAGGGCTCGAAGTCTTGCAGGTCGAAGGTCTCGACGTCGTCGTTGTTCTCGCGCAGTGCCTCGCTCAGGTCTTCGGCGACGAGTTCTGAGTTGCCGGATTCGGTGCCGTACAGAACGGTGAATTTCACAGTGTGTCCTCTCGTTGAGTGTGGAGTTCGGGGTGCGCTTGACGGGTGTTCGTCAGCGCTCGCGCGGGAGGCGCGGGATGGTTAGTCGTGGGTGCCGCGGGCCACGGAGACTATGAGGTCGTGGTCGGAGAGCTTGCGTCTGACGCGGCCCTTTGGCGCGTTCTCGCGCTCGTGAGTTTCGAGTGCGAGCCAGTGGTCGTAGTCGACGGCGCGCTCGCGCACCGGTTCGGGGAGTCCCTCGAATCCGGGTTTCTCCGGCGAGGGGGTGAGCGATCCGTCGCGGAGGTCGGCGAGGATCTCGTCGGCGACCGACCTCGCGCAGGCGCGATTCTCGGGGATCGCTCCGCGTGGGCCGCGCTTGGCCCAGCCGGTGCGGTAGAGGCCGGGCTCGATGCGGCCGATCTCGGAGTGCTCGGCGAGCAGTTCGGCGAGGTGCCCCGCGGCGAGGGGGGCGAAGCCGATCGCGGTGATCACCGAGGTCGCCGGCACGACGAGGAGTTCGTCGCCCGACGCGAACTCGACGCCCTCCACCCGGTCGGTTCCGAGCACGCGAACGGGGCTCAGGCCGAAGCGCAGGGCGACCTGCGGGCCGGGATGCGCGGCGCGGTCGGCCGAAATCATCTCCGAGATCGCGGCGACGCGTGCCGCGGTGGCGCGATCGGGGGCCGATGCGGGATCGGCGGAGACATCGTCGGGGGAGAAGTAGACGGCGCGGGGGAGCGCCGCCAGCTCCCTCAGCATCTGCGGGTCGCCCTTCGACGCGGCGGCACCCGAGCGACTCACCAGGGTGACGCGCTCGGCGGGTGCTGCGAGGTAGGCGTCGAGTGCCGCGTCGGAGACGTCGCTCGCGTCGAAGCCCGCGCGATCCTTCACCAGGAAGCGGAGCACGTCGATGGCGACGTTGCCGCCCCCGATGATCACCGGATCGCTGCCGAGGCGGGGCAGTTCGTCCGCCTCGTCCGGGTGCGCGTTCAGCGTTCGGGTGATGACGCCCGCACCGATCACGCCGGGGAGTTCGGCACCGGGGACGCCGAGCTCGCGGTCGGCGCTCAGCCCCGTTGCGAGAACGACCGCGTCGAAGAGTTGGCGCAGCTCGTTGAGCGACAGGTCGCGGCCGATTTCGACGTTGCCGGCGAAGCGCACCGAACCCGATCGAAACAGCCGGTCGAACTGTCGTGTGATCGCCTTGGTGTGCTGGTGATCGGCGGCGACGCCGTAGCGGATGAGGCCGAAGGGCGACGCGAGGCGATCGATGATCGTTATTTCTGCTCCCGGTGCACCACGCAGCACGGACTGGGCCAGGTAGCAGCCCGACGGGCCGCTGCCGACAATGGCGATCTTCGGTGGGTGAGTGCCGGGCATCACAGCTCCTTCGCGTGTTCTGATGGGCCGGCTCGCGGCTGCGGTGCCGGGAGCGACTGATCTCATGATAGTCGTAAAATATTCACTGGGCGAATGTTTTTTCTCGATATTCCAAAACTGTTCATGATTTTTGTTGATTTTTCTTGCATAATAAAACATTCACAGATAGATTTTTTACAACGATCAGAACGCAGGAAGTTCGACGAAGGAGTACGGATGACCCACACAACGGAAGCAGCTCCCTACCTGGACATCGCGTCCCCGGAGTTCGCGATGAGTTCGGAAGCGGTGCGAGACGCACGCGATCGCAGCTGGTACGCCAAGACCAACTACGGCATCGGCGTGCTGCGCTACAGGGAGGTCTCGGAGCTGCTGATGCACCCCAGCCTCAACCAGGGCAGCGCCAAGTGGCCCGACCACCACGGCGTGCACTCGGGCGTCTTCTACGACTGGTGGGAGAAGAACCTGCTCGTGCTCGAGGGTGACGAGCACGATCGGATCCGCCACCTTCTTAACCCCGCGTTCTCTCCCGGCGTCGCCCGCAAGCTGGAGCCGGAGTTTCGGGAGATTGCCGAAGAACTCATCGCCGACATGAAGGAAAAACGGGGGCGCGGCGAGCAGGTCGAGTTCGTGGAGGACTTCTCAGAACCGTTCGCGACCCGCGCGCTCTGCGCCATGATGGGCTTGCCGCACGAGCACTGGCCCTTCATCGCCTCGCGGGCGAACACCGTCGGCTACGCGCTGAGCATCACCATCAAGGAAGACATCGATCGCATCGACGAGGCCGTGCGCGAACTGTACGACTTCGTCGAGAAGCTCATCGAGGAGCGCCGTGAGAATCCGGGTGACGACATCGTCTCCAAGCTCCTCGACGTGTCCTCGAAAGACGGCGACACCCTGAGCAGCGAAGAACTGCGCAACGCGCTCGTGCTCATGCTCTTCGGGGGCATGGACACCACCCGCAACCAGCTCGGCCTCGTGCTGCAGACCTTCATGCGCAACCCCGACCAGTGGGAGGTGCTCGCCGAGAATCCGAAGCTCACGAGGCCGGCGCTGGAGGAGGCGCTGCGCGTCAACCCGACCACCCGCTGGGTGACCCGTGAGGCCAACGAAGACTTCGAGTTTCACGGCCTCGAGATCGAGAAGGGCACCACGGTGCACCTGTTCACCATGTCGAGCGGCACCGACACGGAGGCCTACCCCGATCCCGAGATCGACATCCGGGTGAAGGCGCGCAAGCAGCACCACACCTTCGGCGGCGGCATCCACAAGTGCCTCGGCCACTACATCGCGCGCGCCGACATGAGTGTGGCGCTGCCGCTCCTCGCCCAGAACTTCACCGACATCACCTGCCCCGGCGGCGACGAGTGGCTGCCCGACTCGGGCAACCACGGTCCGGTGAAGCTCCCCATCGACTTCACCGTGCGCTGATTCCGCACTGAAGACCCCCTTCCAACGACGAAAGGAATCCCCATGTCCGACCTCACCACCGGCGGGCGCTTCGGTGCCGCGCTCCGCGAGATCCTCGCGGACGACACCGCCTTCGCCAGGCACCAGCAGGCGAACCTGCAACCCGACGTGATCGCCGCCCTCGGCGAGAAGATCGAGAAATCGGGTGTCAAATACATCTACTACATGATCCCGACCCTCGGTGCGCGCACCGTCGCGAAGGTGGTGCCCGCCGAGCACTACGAGCGCATGCTGAAGAAGGGCATCACGTTCCACCGCACCGCGCTCACCGATTTGCAGACGAGCCGCGAGGGCGAGCTCATCGGCGGCGGCGTCGACGCGCACGAGTTCTGGGGCCTCCCCGAGCCCGAGACGTTCCAGGTGCTGCCGTGGGACACCGAGGTCGGCCGCATCTTCTGCACCGCGTACGACCCGCCCCAACTCGGCGAGGCGGGCGGCCGCCTGGTTCCGCTCGACACCCGCGCGCTCTTCAGGGCGGCCCACCGGGGCTTCACCGAGCGCACCGGCCTCGTGCTGAAGAGCGGCCTCGAACCCGAGATGACCTGGACCGGTCCCGGCGCCGAGGTCGTCGCGAAAGACGACCAGAGCCCCGCCTACCAGGTGGAAAACCTCGAGAAGATGCGCCCCGTCTTCAAGAAGGTCATCGGCTACGCGCAAGACCTCGACTTCGTCATGATCCAGGGCGACTACGAGGACAACGGGCAGATCGAGCTCAACTGGGACTTCGACAGCGCCGAGCTCAGCGCGCAGCGCATGACCGTCTACCGGCAGATCTGCAAGCAGGTCGCCCGCGAGCTCGGTCTCGAAGCGAGCTTCATGCCCAAGCCCTACAACGGCAAGATGGGCAACGGCTGCCACCATAATCTCAGCCTGTGGCGCGTCGCCGATGACGGCACCGAGGAGAACGTCATCGAAGACGGCCGGGTCGAACTCCACGCCACCGACACCGCGCGCCACGCGATCTCCGGCATGCTCATCCACACCCCGGGTTCGATGCTCGTGATGGCCTCGACTGTGAACTCCTACAAGCGGTTCTGGGACGTGGGACAGTTCGCCCCCTCGGGTGCCGACTGGGGCTTCGACACCCGCGGCGTCGCGATCCGCATCTCGGCCAACGGCCGCATGGAATACCGCCTGCCCGATGCGAGCGTGAACCCCTACCTGTCGCACCTCTACCTGCTCGCGGCGATCGAGCGCGGCCTGGAGGATCGGCTCGAGCCGGGCGACCCCGGCAAACCCAGCGAAGCGATCAGCCGGGTGCGCGTGCCCAACACCCTCGGCAGCGCCATCGAGGCCTTCGAAGCCGACGAGTACCTCATGGGCGCGATGCCCGAGGAACTGACCCGAATCTTCGCGCAGCTCAAGCGCGACGAGTGGGCCCGCTACTGCGGCCTCATTACCGAGTGGGAGTTCGAGCAGTACTGGGAGGCGATCCCGTGAGCCGCGTGCTTCGTCTCGCCTGCATCGACTCCGAAGCGGCCCCGCTCTTCACGAAGAGCCCGGACGGCAGAACCCGCGGCGGCTACGAACCGGAGGCCGCGGCGCTCGTCGCGTCGCGGCTCCCCGGGGGCCCCGCCGAGGTCGAGTGGGTGATGCTGCCCTGGGAGGACATGATTCCCGCGGTGCGCCGCGGCGACGCAGATGCCGTGTGGTGCGGGCAGGGGATCACCGCTGAGCGCGCGGCGCAGGTCGACTTCACCAGCCCCTACGCGGTGTTCAACGAGACCCTGATCGTGCGCGCCGGCGATCCCGCCCGCGCCGCCGACCAGCTCGCCGGCTACCGCATCGGGGCCATCGCGAACTCGACGAACATGAAACTCGCCGAGACCTTCCCCTGCGTCGAGCTCGTGAGCTTCGGCTCGAGCGACGACGTCTTCGGCGACATGATCGAGGCGACCCGCTCGGGCGAGATCGACGGCTTCGTCGACGACGACGTCGTGATGATCCCGCTCGCCCAGGAGGATCCCGACTTCACCGAGGCCTTCACCGTGCTCACCGGCAACCGGTGGGGGATCGGCGTGGCACCGGATGACGACGCGCTGCGCGCCGAGATCGATGCCGCGCTCGCCGCGGTCGTCGCCGACGGGTCGCTCGAAGAGATCTGGAAGAGGTGGATGCCGCTGCTCGCGTTTCCGCTGAGCGACCCGAGCGCGCAGAAGGGCGAGCGGCCGTGAGCGACCTTCACGGCGGCCGGGCGGTGCCGCGCATCGGCGTGACGGGGATGTGGTCGAATCAGATCCACGGCCTCCGTTTCGACGGCAGCGCCGTCGCGGCCGCCGTGCTGCGCTCGGTGATCAGGGCGGGCGGCGAGCCCGTCACGCTCTTCGCGGAGAGCGCGCTGCCCGCGGAGGCCCGGCTGGAGGGCCTCGACGCACTGCTGGTGCCCGGGGGCTCCGACATCGATCCCCGTCGCTACGGCCAGGAGCCCGTCGCGGCCGTCTCGGTGGCCGACTTCTCCGCCGCCCAGGATCAGTTCGAGGCCGACATGCTGCAGGCCGCGATGCGCAAGGGCGTACCCGTGCTCGCGATCTGCCGCGGCTTTCAACTGCTGAACGTGGAGTGCGGCGGCACGCTCGTGCAGGACCTGGCGGCCGACAGCCCGCACCGGAACGCCGTGCACGACGTGGAGATCGCAGAGGGCTCGGCGCTCGCCGCAGCGCTCGGGGTCGCCGTGCTGCCGGTCTCCTCGTACCATCACCAGGCGGTCGATCGCCTGGGCGACGGACTGCGGGTCGTGGGCCGGGCATCCGACGGAGTCGTCGAGGCCGTCGAGCACGGCTCGACCGACCTCATCGCGATACAGTGGCATCCGGAAGACACCGCGGGTGAAGACGCGCGGCAGCACGCGATCTTCCAGTGGCTGGTGGATCGCGCGAGAGCGCAGCGCTCCGGAGAACGGCAGCGGGGTTTCGGAGCGACGCGGGGAGCTGGAGAGAAGCAGGAATGAACGAAGCGCGGATACTCGTGATCGAGCACCAGCGGGATGCGGGGTTGGGACAGCTCTCGGCGCGCCTGGCCGAGAACGGGTGCGTTCTCGAGGTGGTCGGGCCGGACACCGGCCGACCGCTGCCCGATTCGCTGGAGGGCTTCGACGCACTGATCGTGCTGGGCGGGTCCATGGGACCGACCGAGGATGACAGAGCGCCGTGGTTGCCGGCCGCGCGAGACCTGCTCGCCGAGGGTGTGGATCGTCGCGTTCCCACCCTCGGCGTCTGCCTCGGAGCCCAGCTGCTCGCCACCGCGACGGGCGGTCATGTGCGAACGATGCCCGCAGGCCCCGAGGTGGGGCTGTGCGCAGTGCGATTCGAGAGTGCAGCCGAGAACGACCCGCTGTTCGGTCAGCTCGCGCACTCCGAAGCGCGCGCGGTGCAGTGGCACTGGCTCGAAGCCGATGCGCTCCCCGCGGATGCGACGATTCTCGCTTCGAGCGATGCCTGCCGCAACCAGGCATTCCGACTCGGAGACACGGCCTGGGGCGTGCAGTTCCATCCCGAGGCGCTCGACGACACGGTTCGGGAGTGGAGCGTCGAGGATCGGGCGAGCCTCGAACAGACCGGCCTGGCCGCGCGCGACCTCATCGCCGAAGTGCGGGCCGCGGAGGGGGAGCTGCGCGGGGTGTGGGGTGGCGTCGCCGACCGTTTCGCCGGCGTCGTCAAGCGAGCGATGGCCCGTCAGCCGTCGGCGTAGAGCAGCGTGACCCCTGCTTCCGCCGGATCCAACCCGATCCGGCGGAAGCCCGCAATGCCCTCCGGCACGTAGTCACCGGGGAGGAAGCGCGAGGAGTTGCCGAAGATCACGTTGCCGTGCAAACCGAGCAGTGCCGTTTCGATCGGGCTGCGCAGGAGGAGGGGGAGCAGTGCGGTCTCGAGGTCTGCGACCTGAACGTCGGCACCGACCACGCCGATCCTCGTTCCGCGCACCTCCGCGGGAAACGTGAACGTGAGCACGTAGGCCTCGACCCCCAGGTAGTCGATGTAGGGGCCGGCGAGCGAGGGGGTGCCCCCGTGGAACGAGCGGATGAACCACTCGTGATGCTCGTAGTCGTAGTAGCGGTCGGCTCCGGGCACCATGCCGAAGGAGTACCGGGCGAACCGCGACTCGTCCTCCCGCACCCACCACTCCAGCTGCCCGCTCTCGGTGCCCAGCGCGGAGTGCGCGAAGATCAGGCCGCAGCCGTCGACCAGCTCGTCCTCGGCGAGAAAGCGCACGGCGACCGACTTGAGCCGCCGCCGCGTCGAATCTGTCATCTGGAGGCGTCCTTCGGCGTCCAACTGCAGACTCGCGACGAGCTCGGCGGTCAGCGATTCCAGGCGCTCGAACCGGGTCGTGAACCAGGCGCTCAACTGCTCGACCACGCGCAGCACCGGAGCGGGGGCGGTCACCCTTCGCCCTCCGCAGCGCCGACGCGAACGTCGGCGTCGCTCGCCCGACTGAGGGCGAGCTTGCCGTCGATGATCAGCCGCATATTGCCCCAGACGTGTTCGACCGCGAGGCGCTGAGCCTCGTCGGGGTGTCGCTGCTCGACCGCCATCGCTATCGAGAGGTGCTCGGTGAAGGCTGACTGGGGCGAGGCGTGGCAGAAGCCGTCGCACCACAGAAACGGTGAGAGCTCGGACTGCAGCCGCTGCTCGGAGGCCAGGAGCCGTTGCGACTGGCTGAGCACCGCGATTTCGAAGTGGAAACGGCTGTCGGCCATCGACCGATCCCTCACGCTGCGCGCCTCGCGAGACTGGAACGCGAACTCCGCCAACCGCGTGCGGCCGTTCGGCTCGGTACGCTCGGCCGCCAGGCGTGCGGCCATGCCCGACACGGCGGCCTGCTCGTCGAAGAAATCGCGGAGCGCCACGACGCTCGTCGTCCGCAGAGCGGCCCGCAGCATCTCCGCCGAGGGAAAGGGTGCCTGCACCACGAACGTGCCGCCGTTGCGACCCCGTCTCGTCTCGACCACTCCCTGCGCGCGGAGCGCGGCGAGCGCCTTGCGCAGCGTCGCGACCGCGATCCCGAACTGACTCGCGAGTTCTGCCTCCGGAGGAAGGCGCTCACCGACGCTGAGCATGCCCATCGAGATCGCCGATGCGATGCGCTGGGTGATGCCGCCGACGTTGGAACCGGCGGCATCGGCTTCACCGTGCTGCGATGACTGCCCCAGTGGTGGTTGACGCACGGAGATCCGCTCAGGCGTCATCGAAGCGCAGCGCGCGTGCGATCAGATCCTCCTGTTCGACAGCGTGCACCTTTGCCAAACCGGTCGAGGGAGCCGCCGACGCGGCGCGCGACACGACGCGCAGCTTGTCGTTGGCGAGTCGCTTCGCGAGCGTCAGCGAGATGAACGGCCAGGCACCCTGGTTCTCCGGCTCGTCTTGCACCCACACCAGGTCGGCACCGGGGTAGGTCGCGAGCACGCGGCCCAGTTCGACACCGGGAATGGGGTAGAACTGCTCGATGCGCACGAGCGCGACGCGGGGGTCGGGGTTCTTGTCGAGCGCGTTGCGAAGATCGTAGTAGGTCTTGCCCGACACCAGGATGACGCGCTCGACGGCCGACTTGCTCTCGATCGTGGGATCGTCGATCACGGGCTGGAACGAGCCGGTCGTGAAGTCTTCGACCGGTGAGGTCGCGCCGCGCATGCGCAGCATGGCCTTCGGCGTGAAGACGATGAGCGGCTTGCGGGGACGGGCGTAGGCCTGGCGGCGCAGCAGGTGGAAGTAGTTGGCCGGGGTCGACGGGCGGGCGACGATCATGTTGTTCTCGGCGCAGAGCTGCAGGTAGCGCTCGATGCGCGCCGACGAGTGGTCGGGACCCTGGCCCTCGTAGCCGTGCGGCAGCAGCATCACGACCGACGACTGCTGGCTCCACTTCTGCTCGGCAGCGGAGATGTACTCGTCGATCAGCGCCTGCGCGGTGTTCGCGAAGTCGCCGAACTGCGCCTCCCACACCACCAGCGCGTCTTCCCGCTGCAGCGAGTAGCCGTACTCGAACGCCAGCGCCGCGTACTCCGAGAGCAGCGAGTCGTAGATCCAGAGCCGCGCCTGCTCCTCGGAGAGGTTCAGCAGCGGGATCCAGATCTGCCCGTTGGAGCGATCATGGAAGGCCGCGTGCCGCTGCGCGAAGGTGCCGCGGCGGGCGTCTTGACCCGCGAAGCGCACCGCGGTGCCCTCCATGAGCAGAGAGCCGAGTGCGAGCAGCTCTCCGAAGCCCCAGTCGATGCCGCCCTCGCGGCTCATCTCGACGCGCTTGTTGAGCAGCTGCTGCAGCTTCTGATGCACCGTGAAGCCCGCGGGCTTGTTGTCGTGCGCATCGCCGATGTGCTCGATGATGCTGCGGTCGACGCCGGTCTCGATGACGGTCTGCTGATTGGTCTCGTCGACCTCGGCGGGCGCGGTGAGGCCGCTGTTGTCGATGACCGGAATGGAACCGGTCTGGGCGGCGTGCGTCTCTTGGAAGGCGAGTTCGAGGCGCGACTGGAAGTCTTTCTTCGCCTTCTCGTACTCCTCATCGTTGATGTCACCGCGACCTACGAGCGATCGCGTGTAGAGGCTAC
>JBKEBN010000173.1:0-8511 GCA_047973175.1 Leucobacter sp. | reverse complement strand
GGGTCGCGTTCGGGTTCCGCTCGACCGACGCGTTAATCGGCCTTGCGATGCTCACCCACGGCGGTCACCGGCCCCGGCTCCCCGGGCGATGACCCACGGATACGTCACAAGAGCCGGAAATACCTGCCGATCTGCGGCCCTTTCCGGCAAACGTCTCGGGAACAAGCAGGTCGATCGTCGTGCGTGTTCTCTGAGGTATGTGGTTCTCGCCTGCATATCCATAGATTCCGGGCCGATCCGGATGGGCTCGTTCGAGGCCGGCGCTCTCCAGCAGGTCGATGATTCTAGGGTCTGTGCCGATGAACTCAGGATTGACCGCCAGGTCGGCATCGGCTGTCGACTCGAAAACATACTCATCGAATAGTCCTTCGGCTCGTGCGTAGACCGCGTGGGAGCCTATGACGGTGAGGGAATCGTGGAACGGCTGTAGCTCGGAGATGGTCTCGATGAGTAACCTTCTAGAGCGGGCTGTTGCGTCAAGGTGCGCAGTGCGAGATTCCGGGGTGTAGGCGCGGTTAAGGAACATCGGCTGCGGCGACAGGCTGCTGGCGGATTCGTCTCTCATGCAGCCACCTGTTTTCCCTGCTGTGTTCGCATCTCGAGGAGTGCAAGGCCGATGTCCGACTGTCTGCCTGGGCTGGCAATGGCATCCATGACGGCCCACTCTTCGGGAACGTAGCGAATGTTATTCGTGGTTTCGACCATGCGCGCTACGGCATCGGTCATGGGTATGACGATGGTGCCTTGATTGCCCCTTGCGGGGGTAGTCCAGGGTATTTCAAGGGCTGGATCGAGATAGACGATGGGACGGAATGAGACCTCCTCCGAGCACGCTTCAAGACCGGAAATTGCGTATGAGGTGGCGTTCGCGTGTATCCAGTCCCAGACAACCCCCAGGGGCGCATTTACCGTGCGCGCGCCTGGCCGTTGCAGCACGGGTGCCGTCTGAGCTGCGATGCGCAGTCGGTCGAAGATCTGGTTCTCGGGAATCTCTCCGCGCCGCAGCGCGTGGGCCGTTTCCAGCATGAGGCGATCGTCGGGTTCGTCTTTCAGTTCGTTCGAGAGCGTGAAACCGATGGAGTGCAGGATCGCAGACACCGTGTCGAACGAGGGCGATACCTTGCCGCCCTCGATTCGAGAGATGGTGGATCGAGGCACGCCCGCGACTCGTGCGAGTTCGGCGGCGGTGAGGCGGCGCAGCATGCGCGCGCGTTTGACGAGTTCCGCTGCAGTGGTCATCTTTCTATTCTCGATTGTGAGTTGCAAATATGCAACCCGTTGCTAATTTGCTCACACATCGAGGTTGCGCTTGCCACGAGCTTTGCGGCGGTCGCGTAGCTAGACCCGCGGCCCGAAGACCATGCGTTCGCGGCTGAGCGAGATGCCCGCGAGCAGCTGCACGAAGATCCCGACCAGTAGCACCACGAGCGGCAGCCCCCACTCGCCGCTGATGCCGTGCAGCCAGCCGAACAGAATCGGCCCCAGTGCCGACAGTCCGTAGCCGACCGACTGCGACATGCCGGCCGTCGCGGCGGCGGAGGCGGCGTCGCTCGCGCGCGTCACCATGAAGGTCAGGGTGATGCTGAGCGCGCAGCCCGAGGTGAGGCCGCAGACCACCAGCCACAGCGGCAGTGCCGACGGCACCAGGATGAGCCCCGCGGCCCCGATCCCGGCCCCGATGGGCAGCAGCACCGGCAGAATGCGCCGCATCGCGCCGCGCGAGATGAAGGGGGCGACGAGCGAGCCGATCATGCCGCACACGTGGTACACCATCACGTTGAAGCCGGCCGTGATCGGATCCTGACCCCGCGACAGATCGATCGGCGAGAGCCAGGTCGCCCAGATGTAGAACGTCGACGACTGCGTGCCCATGTACAGCGCGATGGCCCAGGCGACCGGATCGCGCCAGATGCGCAGGCCGAGGCGGGCCGGCCGCGCGGGAGCCGCGGAACGAGCGGCGGGTGCTGTGCCGTCTGAGGCACCCGCGGAAGCAGGAGTGCGGGAGCTTGCGGCGTCGACCCCCGCGGCGGGTGCGGGATCGGCGCGCCTGCGGCGCGAGGCCCACAGCCACACGATGAGCGCGGGCAGGGCCATGGTGCCCGTCGCGAGCAGTGCGATGCGCCACCCGAGCGGCTCGCCCGAGGGGAGCTCGGCGTGCGCGATGGGGGCGACGATCCCGGCCCCGATAGCGGCTGTGCCGCTGAGCAGCGTCGAGTAGAGCCCCATCACCAGCGGCACGCGCGAACCGAAGTCGCGCTTGATGGTGGCGGGCAGCAGCACGTTGGCGATCGCGAGTGCGACGCCGATGAGGGCCGTGCCCAGCCACAGGTTGAGCGGTGATCCGGGGAGCGACCGCCAGACGGTACCCGCGATGAGCACCACCAGCGACCACGCCACGGCCGGGTCGAGCCCGATGCGCGCGGCGAACCCCTGCGCGAGCGGCGACACGAGCCCCCAGACGACCATCGGGATCGAGGCCAGAAGCCCCAGAACAGCCGGGCTCACGCCCTGATCGGCGGCGATGTCGTCGAGCAGCGGGCCGACGCCCGTAATGGTCATGCGCAGGTTCGTGGCGGCCAGGCAGACCGCGACGAAGAGCAGCGCCCAGTGACGCCGGCGGCCCTGACGCCGATCGCCGTAGGGTTGCCGGTCGCCGGACGGGGTCGCGGCTGGCAGTGTGGTCACCCCGGCGACTCTACCGCAGGTGTCTGCTACGGGTGATGATCGGGCGTTCACCGCGGGCGTTCGCCGCGGGTCTTCACTGCGTGCGTTCGTCTCCGGTGTCTTGCGCGGTGGCGAGCGGATATCATTTTCGAAGGCGTGTGCGCGACGCTGCGCCTGCAACTGAGCCCGCAGACGCGGTCGTTGCGGGTCGAGAGGAAGCCGACAGATGACCGCAGACACCCCCACCCCCGAGCTGGCTCGCCTGGCCGATGCGCACGGCATCGCCGCCGAGTACTGGTCGTTCTTCGGCGAGCGGGTGCGGGTGCCCGCGTCGACGCTGCGCGTCGTGCTCGCCGCGATGGGCGTCGACGCGGCGGACGAGAACGCCGTTGCCGCCGCGCTCACCGAGGCCGACGAACGGCCGTGGTGCGCGCTGCTGCCGCCGAGCTTCGTGTGTCGACCGGGTGCGCGCCCGCTGCCGGTGCACGTCGCCGACGGTCACGAAGTGCGGTTGCAGGTCGAGCTGGAGGACGGCTCGTGGCGCGAGTTGCCGATACCCGAGCAGCAGCCCGAGAGCCGGGTGGTCGACGGCACGAGGTACTGGCGGGTGGAGGTGCCGATCCCGCACGACTTTCCGCTCGGCTGGCACACGGTGCACGCGCGGCAGCGGCCGTTCGGCGCGAGCGACGACGCCCGCACCGCCGCGGCTCCCCTCGTCATCACGCCGCAGCGCCTGCCCGACCCGCCGACCCGCCCCGGGCGCTCGCGCGGCTGGGGCGTGATGGCGCAGCTGTACTCGGTGCGCTCGCGCGGCTCGTGGGGCATAGGGGATCTCGCCGACCTCGGCGACCTCGCCGCGATCGCCGGGTCGCGCGGTGCCGACTTTCTGCTCATCAACCCGATCCACGCCGCCGATGTGACGAGCCCCATCGAACCGTCGCCGTACCTGCCTGCGACCCGCAGCTTTCTCGCCGCGCTGTACGTGCGGCCCGAAGACATTCGCGAGTGGGCCTACCTCGACGCCGCGACCCGCGAGCGGCTCGAGGCCCTGCGCGCTCCGGTGGCCGCGACCGTCGACGATCCGAGCGACATCGACCGCGACGCGGTCTGGGCCGCGAAGCGCCCGGCGCTGGAGGCGGTCTTCGCCGCGCCGCGCACTGCCGGGCGCGAGGCCGCGCTCGCCGCGTTCGTGGCCCGCGAGGGGCAGGCGCTGCAAGACTTCGCGCTGTGGTGCGCGCTCGAAGAGCACTACGGCGGTGCAGGGTGGCCCGCCGAGGCTGAGGACATCGGGTCGGAGCCGGTCGCCCGGCTGCGCGAGGAGCTGGCGGATCGCGTCGCGTTCCACGTCTGGCTGCAGTGGGTCGCCGATGAGCAGGTCGATCGGGCCCAGGCCGAGGCCCGCGCCGCGGGCATGGCGATCGGGATCATGCACGACCTCGCGGTCGGCGTGCACCGGCACGGGGCGGACGCTTGGTCGCGGCGCGACACGTACGCGCAGGGCATGACGGTCGGTGCCCCGGCCGACATGTACAACTCCCACGGCCAGAACTGGAACCAGCCGCCGTGGCTGCCCGGCGCGCTCGCCGAGGCGTGCTACGCGCCGCTGCGCGACATGATCCGCGGGCTGCTGCGCCACGCCGGAGCGCTGCGGATCGATCACGTGATGGGGCTGTTTCGGCTGTGGTGGATCCCGGCGGGTCTCAGCGCGGCCGAGGGCACCTACGTGCGCTACGACCACGAGGCGATGATCGGCGTGCTCGCGCTCGAGGCGCAGCGCGCCGGGGCCGTGGTGATCGGCGAGGATCTCGGCAACGTCGAGCCGTGGGTGCGGGAGTACCTTTCGGCGCGCGGCATTCTCGGCACGTCCGTGCTGTGGTTCGAGCGCGAGGGAGACGGCTTTCGCCCGCCCGAGCACTACCGCGAGGCGCTGCTGGCGACGGTCAACACGCACGACCTGCCCCCGACGGCGGGCTACCTCGCCGACGAGCACGTCGCGCTGCGCGCCCGACTGGGGCTGCTGACCCGCCCGGTCGCCGACGAGCTGGCAGACGCCGCCGCCGAGCGCGCCGCGATGCTCGAGCTGCTGCGCGAGCGCGGGCTGATCGGGGGCGAGCCGACCGAGCAGCAGGTGATCGAGGCGCTGAACGTGCTGATCGCGGGATCGTCGGCGCGCCTGCTCGGGGTCGCCCTCGTCGACGCGGTCGGAGAACGCCGCCCTCAGAATCAGCCGGGCACCGCCAGGGAGTACCCCAACTGGCGCATCCCGCTCGCCGACGCCGACGGCCGCGCCGTGCTGGTCGAAGATCTCGTCGCCAACGCCAGGTTCCTCTCGCTCACCGCGGCCGTGGACGCCGCCCTCTGATCGCCGACTCATCGGCAATCATGCGCGCGTGCTGCTCTTGGTATCGCAACGAGTGGCAGGGTCCCGAGTGCCTGTCGATAGGATCCCTCAAATAGTTTACGGTCGAGCGGTTAGGTGGCGAGAT
Organism: Leucobacter sp.; assembly: GCA_047973175.1. Taxonomy (GTDB): domain Bacteria; phylum Actinomycetota; class Actinomycetes; order Actinomycetales; family Microbacteriaceae; genus Leucobacter. The sequence goes on along the minus strand of JBKEBN010000173.1, from coordinate 3,361 downwards.
TGGGCTGGTGAAACGGCGACTATGGGCCGAGCACCGAGATCGGCACGACGGCGACGCCGTCGGGGCGACGGTAGCTGAAGCGGCCGCCGTTGATGACGATGAGGGCGGTGGGCTTGCCCTGCTTCTCGATATCGACTTTGCTCGCGAAGTGCAGTAGTGATTCGGCGGCTGCGTCGGTGGCACCTTCACCGAGCTTGATCTCGACCGCCGCCCAGGTGCCGTCGGGCAGTTCGATGATGACATCGACTTCCTTGTTTGACTTAGTATTTCGCCAGGATGAAAGCGATGCTCCGAGCATCTGGGAGTACACGCGGAGATCCCGGACAACCAGCGATTCGAAGTGAAAACCCGCGGCTTCGAGGTCTTTGAGGAGCTCGTTCGACCCAACGCGGAGTGCTGCGGCCCCGATAGCGGGGTCGACAAAATGGTGTACTGCTGATGTGCGCAGCTGTGTTCTTGAGCGCATGTGGGGCCGCCAAGCGGGCAGCGCCTCGACAAGCATCAGCCGACTCAACGCTGTCAGATAGTGGTTGAGCGTCTCGGAGGAGACTGGTCCGTTATCGCCGCCGACTTCGCGTTCGAGGGCAGATCGGTTCAGGGGCGTGCCGACCGCGCGTGACATTGAGGCGAGGAGTCGCCTGATGTTTCCCGGGTTTCGACGGGGTCCGAGGGCAGGAATGTCGACTTCCGCGATGTTGTCGACGTAGTGCTGCATCCAGCGTCGGGCGTCTCTCTCGCTCCATCCGAGGGTTTCAGGCCAGCCTCCGATGACGGTGCGCTCTATGAGATCGGTCACGGTGAGTGTTGCCGGGGTTGCGTTCGGTACTGCGCCTGCGAGCAGGTCGGCAAGACTGACCTCGCCGGTCGAGTGGCCGCTCTCGTACAGCGACATCGGGCGCATGCGCAGTCGACCTATGCGACCGGCTCCTGAGTGCATTCGCGCGGTATCGCGCGGCGTAGCTGACCCTGTGAGGAGGTACGATCCCTTCTCGCCGTGATCATCGACCGCGCCACGCACCAGATTCCACAGTTCGGGAATCTCCTGCCACTCACTGACCTCGAACTCTACAAAATATCCGATATGAAATCTACAATTTATCAGGTCTGAAGTCTACAAAGTATCCAACTTGAAATAGACAATTTATCTTGCTTAGTGATCGCGCGGATAGGGACTACGGCTGCGGTGCGCTGATCTGGGATCTGGCTGCGTTGTCGTCGGAATCTTCACCACCAGTGAAGCCTTCCTCCTCCGCCTTGCCAGATCCCAGATCAGCACATCCTCGCTCCGCAGCCCCTACCCGCGCGATCACTTACCGGTGAGGGCCTTCTTCGCTGCCGCGCGATCAGTCGAGGAAGATGTCGGGGTAGAGTGCGTCGTCCGGGGTGCCCGGCACCGCAGCGTAGCCGGAGAAGTCGGTGACGCCCGCCTCGCGCAGCACGTCTTCCATGATGAGCGTCTGCCCGGTCGTCTCGCGTGCGGGCCGCGTCAGCAGCGCGTGGGTGGCGTCGGCCGCGAGTTCGGGGGTGCGCGAGACGCGCATCATCCGGTCGCCGCCGAGGATGTTCTGCACCGCGGCGGTCGCGATCGTGGTCGCGGGCCAGAGCGCGTTGGCCGCGATCCCGGCCTCCGCGAACTCGGCGGCGAGGCCGAGCGTCGCCATCGTCATGCCGTACTTCGCCATCGTGTAGGCCGGGTGCGCTCCGAGCCACTTCGGGTTCAGGTTCAGCGGCGGCGAGATCGACACGATGTGCGGGTTCTCAGATTCGAGCAGGTGCGGGATCGCGGCCCGCGACAGCATGAAGGTGCCGCGCACGTTGACGTCCTGCATCAGGTCGTACTTCTTCGCGGCGAGATCGAGGGAGCCTGCGAGGTCGATGACGCTGGCGTTGTTGACGACGGCGTCGATGCCGCCGAACTCATCGACCGCGGCGGCGACCGCGCGTGCGATGTCGTCGTCGCTGCGCACGTCGCCGTGGATCGGCAGGGCGCGACCCCCGGCCTCCCTGATCGCCGCAGCGGCGGTATGGATCGTGCCCTCGAGCTTGGGGTGAGGGGTATCGGTCTTCGCGAGCAGTGCGACGTTCGCGCCGTCGCGAGCCGCTCGCAGTGCGATCGCGAGGCCGATGCCGCGGCTGCCGCCGCTCATGAGAATGGTCTTGCCCGACAGCGATGTAGACGGTGACATGCGCGCTCCTGATCCCGGGAGCCGTAGGTGCTCCGATCCCGAGTGTACGCCGACCAGGTCTCAGCCGGTCGCCCCTCGAAAATCTAGTAGATATTGTGAATGTGGAAGACCATCGCGATGACCGACTCTGCGCTCCGACCGGCGCTACGCTCGGTAGCATGACGCGCGAGGAGACCGCCGAGGGCCGGGGCATTCTCGAGCGCGCACTCGGGGTGCTCGGCTGCTTCACCGAGGATGAGCCGGAGCTGACGGCCGCCGAGATCGGGCGGCGCACCGGCCTTTCCTCCTCGACCCTGCACCGCCTCATCGGCACCCTGCTGCAGCACGGCCTGCTCACCCGCATGCCCGCTCACCGCTACGCGATCGGGGCGCGGCTGTGGGAGCTCGGCGAGCTCTCCCCGCTGGCGTTGCGGTTGCGAGAGCGGGCGATCCCGCACCTGCTCCGACTCTACGAAGCGACCGGGGAGAACGTGCACCTCGGCGTGCTCGACGGCGAGCCCGAGGCGGCGACCGTGCTCACGGTCGGGCGGGTGACGGGGCGGCGCTCGATCCCGACCCTGAGCCGCTCGGGCGGCCGCGGCCCACTGCATGCGACGGGGGTGGGCAAGGCGATGCTCGCGACGCGCGACGAGGCGTGGCTCGGGCGGTTCTTCTCGGTGCCGCTGGAGCGCGAAACCGTGCACACGATCACGGGCGAGGCCGAGCTGCGCGCGGATCTCGCGGGGGTTCGGGATCGCGGCTACGCCCGCACCCGCGAGGAGATGACGCTCGGCAACATCTCGATCGCGGCGGCGCTGCCTCCGGTCGAGGGGTTGCCGCCGATCGCGGTCGGGGTCGTGGTGCACCTGGATCGCGCGAGCGGCCCCGAGGCCGAGCGAGTGCTCGCGCGTCTCGTGCAGCAGATGGCGAAGGAGATCTACGCCGAGGTTCGCGGCTGACGCGAGTGGGCGCGGCAGTTACTCCCACTCAGTGGGAGTCGGTGCGGTGGATCGGCCCCTCCGCTGTCACCCTTGAGTTACTGATCGCGCGGATAGGGGCTGCGGTACGAGGATGTGGTGAATGGGAATCTGGCAAGGCGGAGGAGGAAGGCTTCACTGGTGGTGAAGATTCCGACGACAACGCAGCCAGATTCCCATTCGGCGCACCGCAGCCGTAGTCCCTATCCGCGCGATCAG
>JBKEBN010000172.1:0-17258 GCA_047973175.1 Leucobacter sp. | reverse complement strand
ACAGCAGCGTGCGCCCGACGGTCAGGCCGCGCACGCCGGGCAGGGCGAGCGCGGCCTGCCACGCGGCGAAGGTCTCGTCGGGGTCTGCACCCGAGTCGCCGCCCAGGAGCAGTGTCGGCAGGGTGGTCGCGGCCAACACCGCCTCCATGTCGGCGACGACCGGCAGCTTCATCCAGGTGTAGGCGCTGGAGGCCCCGAGCCCGGAGGCGATCGCGACCGAGAGGATCACGGCCTGGGTGGACAGATCGTTGACGACGCGGCCATCGACCCAGTCGCTCAGGAACGGCTCCAGCATGATCGGCAGCTGCTCGGATGCCGCGGCGGTGACCGCCTGACCGACCGCCTGCAGGGTGGCCGCGGTGCCCGCATCCTGCAGGTTGATCCGCACCAGCGCCTTGGCCACGTCGACACCGGCCGCCATCATCGCCGGAACGTCGTATCCGGTCATCCGGTCGTCCATCTCGAAAGACGCGCCGCGCAGGCCGCCTCGGTTCATCGAACCGACCACGACCTTGTCGTCGAGCAACCCGAGGACGGCCAGGTCGTCGATGATGTCGGGCGTGCCGAGCACGCCGTCGACGCCGGGTCGCGAGACCGCGGTCGCCATGCGCTCGAGCAGTTCGTAGCGATTCGCCATGGCCGTGGGGTTGGATCCCACCGCAAGCGCGCCGCGCGCCGGGTGGTCGGCGGCCACGATGAAGAGGCGGCCGTCACCGCGGATCACCTCGCGGCGCTTGCGCGAAGCCAGGGCGCGGCCGATCCCGGCCGGGTCGGCCGCGCGCAGATCCCGCAGCCGTTCGAAATCCAGTGCCATATCAGGCTCCCTTCGCAAGAATCGCTTCGACCTCTGCCGCATCGGGCATGGCCGTCGAACACTCCCGGCGCGTCGCGACGAGCGCACCGGCGACGTTCGCGAAGCGGAAGATCTGCTCAAGGCCCCAGCCCTGCAGCAGGCCGTGGCACAGCGCGCCGCCGAACGCGTCGCCCGAGCCGAGGCCGTTGATCACGTCCACGAAGTACGGCGGCACCTCGACCCGCTCATCGCGGGTCTTGGCCAGCACGCCCTTGGGGCCCTGCTTCACGATCGCGAGCTCGATGCCGCGTTCGAGCAGCGCATCCGCCGCGCGATCAGGCACCGTCTCGCCCACGGCGACCTCGCACTCCTCACGGTTGCCGACCGCCACGGTCGCGTTCTCGATCGCGCGGGCGACCTGGGCGGTGGCCTCGGCGGGATCGCCCCAGAACATCGGGCGGTAGTCGAGGTCGAAGATCGTGTGCCGGCGGCTGTCGCGCGCCTCGAGCGCCTCGTGGTGGGCGGCTCGGCTCGGCTCCTCGCTCAGGCCGGTGAGGGTGAACCAGAAGATCTTGGCCTCGCGCACCGCGTCGAGATCGAGGTCGGCGCGCTCGATCTGCAGGTCGGGTGCCTTGGGCTGACGGTAGAAGTAGAGCGGAAAGTCGTCCGGCGGGAAGAGCTCGCAGAACGTGACGGGGGTCGGGTAGCTGGGATCCACCCGCACCTCGCGGGGATCGACCCCGAGGCGATCCAACTCGCGCAGCAGGTAGCGGCCGAAGGGATCGTCGCCGACGCGCGAGATCAGCGCGCTCGAGTGGCCGTAGCGAGCGGCGGCCACCGCGACGTTCGCGGCGCTGCCGCCGAGGTACTTGGCGAAGCTCGTCACGTCTTCGAGCGGACCCTCCTGAAGCGGATAGACGTCGACACCCAGCCTTCCGATCGCCAGAACGTCATCGGGACGCCGCTGCTCCGTCATTCGCTACCGCCTTTCGAGGTAATATCCCGGGCGCGAGATGCGCCGCTGCATTTGTCCTAACAATATCACGAATGTGCGCCCCAGGTAAGGGGTTCACCCCATGTAGAGGTAATGTTGTCACCACAAATAGTGTCGCGCGAGTCGCGCGTCGCCACTGATCGAGGGAGGGATCATGAGTACCTCACCCATCTGGCCCGACGAGCTGTTCACCGACCTCGACCGCAACGGCCCCGTCCCGCTCTACTTTCAGATCTCCAGCCGCCTCGAGCGCGCGATTCGCGAGGGCGTCATTCCCTCAGGCGCACGCCTCGAGAACGAGGTCTCGATCGGCAAGCGCCTCGGTCTCTCCCGCCCCACGGTGCGCCGCGCCATCCAAGAACTCGTGAACAAGGGTCTTCTCGTGCGCCGCCGCGGCATCGGCACCCAGGTCGTGCAGGCGCACATGAGCCGCCCGGTCGAGCTCACGAGCCTCTACGAGGATCTCACGCGGGCCAGTCACGTGCCCACGACGCAGGTGCTCTCGATCGTGCGCACCGCTGCCGACGAAGATACGGCGCGCAAGCTGCAGCTGCCCGTCGACTCCGAGATCACCCGGCTGCGCCGCCTGCGCTGCGCCGACGGCACACCCATGGCGATTCTCGAGAACGCCCTTCCCCCGAACTACTCGGACATCACGGCGCAAGAACTCGAGCAGCACGGGCTCTACGAGATCCTGCGCGCGCGCGGCGTCACCATCAAGATCGCCAACCAGACCATCGGTGCCAGGCGCGCCCAGGGCGACGAGCCCGAGCTGCTCGACATCGCGAAGGCCGGCCCGGTGCTCACGATGGATCGCGTGGCCTTCGACCAAGACGGTCGCGCCATCGAGGCGGGCCACCACTGCTACCGCCCCGACCTCTACTCCTTCGAGACGACGCTCGTCTCCCGCTGACCGGTCCCGCGGATAGGCGCTCAGGTCATCCCGTCACTCCGCGCGCGGTCGCAGAATCTCACGGGGCAGTCTCAATCGCTAGCGGTGAGCTCTCCGTCGAACCAGGAACACGAGAAGGGACGCCCCGAGCAACACGACGCCGAAGGCGAAGAGAGCGTAGTCCAGCGGACGCGCTTCTCCCACAGCCGCATTGGCGTCCACCCAGATCCCGTAACTGTAGAGCGAGACCGCCCAGATGATCAGGAGCACGAGTCCCGCCAGCGCAAGTGCCGCGGCCGTCCAGATTCTCACTCGACGTCCGAACGCGACTCCCACCGCACCCGGCCGCGAGACGACGGGCCAGCACGCGGCCTATGACGTGTTCAGCGGAGGCCGGTCGCGGTCGTCAGCCCCGGTATCGGACATGATGAGATCGCGGGGCCGAGCGTCGAGTGCCCAGCGACGTAGGCGTAGGAGTCTGAGTCGATCAACTCGAACAACTCCTGCACCTCAATCAAGCGAGCCTCCAGCCCGGTACGGGTCGAGAACACCGGCTCGTTATGCGCCAACCTATTGCGAAACTTCACGACGCGAGCCACCAGGTCATGCACTCTCGCTCGCCTGGTGCCCCTGGGGAACGCGCGGTGCACCATCGGGTTCCACAGTGTCGGCGTGCGCTCAGCTACAGTCAGATTCGACCAGAACCCGAACGTCAGGGCGGCTACAACCTCCGCGTGCGTCGGTGACGAACTCAGCCCGCGCTTGGCATCGGCGATCCGGGCCAAACTCGTCTGGTTGCGGCGGCGCTGTTGGGTGCGGGCGCGCTGAACACCCTGTTCCAGATGGAACAGGGACGTCTGAGGATCGATGGCCCAATCCGGGAATCGTCGCGTCAGTTCGCGGTCGTAGGCGTTGCGCACGGCGACTTCCAGGTGCCCGACATCGGCGATCCCGGCAGCTGCGACGCGCGAGTTCCATAGGTATGTCTCCATCGCCAGCGCATGGTCTCCGCCCGCAACTCCGAGATAGCGACGGTACCGTGGCACGCTCAGCCATCGCGCCGCCTGGGCGGCGTCGAGCAAGGGCGCGTCGTCGGTCACATCTGCTATTCTAGAAACATCGCCCCGCGGTAACTGCCCTCTGTCTGGCTCCGGTCAGTTAGGCACCGCGGGGCTTTGTTCTGCCCGATCCAGCACCTCGCGATACACCTCGACCAGCCGCTCGGCCGAGACATCCCAGCTGCAGTGCAGAGCGTGCTCGCGCGCCGACTCGCCCATCTGCTTCAGCAGTGCGGGATCGGAGAGCAGCCCCTCGATCGCGGCGGCCCACGACAGCGGGTCGTCCTCGGGCAGCAGCAGGCCGGTCTCGCCGTCGATCACGGCCTCGCACAGCCCCCCGGCCTGGCGCGCGATCACCGGCACCCCCGAGGCCGCGGCCTCGAGCGCCACGAGCCCGAAGGTCTCCGAGTGCGACGGCACGAGCATCACGTCGGCGCGGCGAATGCGCTCGGCGAGGTCGCTGCGCCGCAGCGCGCCGTCGAAGGCGGTGGTGCAGAGCATGCCGTGTCTGGCGACGGCCTCGTGCAGCGAGCGCACGTACTCCTCGCCATCGGGCGGCGGCGCGCCCACGATGCGCAGCATTGGTCGCCGCGCGGGATCGATCGCCGCTACCGCGTCGATCACCAGGTCGAAGCCCTTCAGCGGGTGCAGCCGGCCCACGACGATCGCCTCGGGGCGGCCGCCGCTGATGAGCCAGTCGCGATCTTCGTCGCACTCGTGCTTGATGCAGGGGCGGAAGAGCTCGGTGTCGACGCCGAGCTGCACCACGCGGGCGCGATCCGGATCGCCGCCCAGGCGCTCGAGCACCGTGCGACGCTCGGCCTCGCTCACCGTGATCACCAGGTCGACCTCGTGCGCGAGGAGGCGCTCCCCCGCGAGACGGCCGGGCGATTCGGGCCGCTCGCCGTCGCCGAGGGGGGACTCGGGCGGGGCCGCGATGGAGTGGTAGCTCTGCACGATCGGCACGCCGACCCGGCGCGCCACCGGCAGCGCGGCGATGCCCGAGAACCAGTGCTCGGCGTGGAGGAGGTCGACGGGGGTGCGCAGCAGTTCAGCCGCGAGCAGCTCGCCGAACTGCTCCATCACCTCCTCGTGCTCCCCCTTCGCCAGGAGTCGCGCCGGCCCCGCATCGAGGTGCACCACCGTGAGCCCGGGCCGCAGCTCGGCGCGCTCCGGCAGCGCGGGATCGCTGCGCCTCGTGAAGATGGTCACCTCGTGACCCCGCTTCGCCAGCGCGTCGGCCTGCGCCCGCACGACGACATTCATGCCTCCGGCGTCTTTGGTGCCCGGCACGTCGAGCGGCGAGGTGTGCACCATGACGAAACCGATGCGAATCGGCAAAGATGATTCTGGCGCGGGGGAGTTCGGCGGGGAGCCCATGTTACGAGGGTATCGCCTCGCATGGCAGTCGCGATCCCGAACTACCTCTTGATATATCAGAAACTTGCGCCCTCTGGCATAATGGACAGGTCTGAGAAAACAACCGGCAGTTTCCTGGGCAGAGGCGTGCGTTCGGCGCGAGGTTTTGTCATGACAACTGCAACCCTAAGAAAAGAGAGTCCATCACTATGACCGGTACCGTACGCAATGCGGTGACTGAGGGCCTGGCCGCCCTCCTGTTCGTCTTCTCGATCCTGTCGGCCATCAACAATGCGGGCGACTTCGCCCCGCTCGCCATCGGCTTCACGCTGATGATTCTGGTCTACGCAACCGGCCACATCTCCGGCGGTCACATCAACCCCGCCGTATCACTCGGCGCGCTGCTGCGCGGTGCGATGTCGGTCGGCGACTTCATCGCCTACGTCATCGCACAGCTCGTGGGCGGCGTGATCGGCGCACTCATCGCGGGCACCATCTACGCGCGGCCCGACGCCCCCAAGGACATCGAGATCGGCCCCGCCTTCCTCGTCGAGATGATCTTCACCTTCATCCTCGTCTTCGTCGTGCTCAACGTCGCAACCTCCAAGGACAACGACGGCAACTCGTTCTACGGTCTCGCCATCGGCTCGGTCGTCGTGATCGGCGCGTTCTCGGTGGGCGCGATCTCGGGTGGCGGCTTCAACCCGGCCGTTGCGCTCGGTCTGGCCGTGCACGGCGACTTCGCCTGGTCGAACCTGTGGCTCTACTTCCTCGCCCCGGCCGTCGGCGGCGCACTCGCGGCCCTCGTGTTCCGCGCGCTCAACACGCACGACAAGCTGAAGAACGGTGCAGCCGCCTAACTGATCGCGCGGATAGGGACTACGGCTGCGGTGCGGTGAATAGAAATCTGGCTGCGTTGTTGTCGGAATCTTCACCACCAGTGAAGCCTTCCTCCTCCGCCTTGCCAGATTTCTATTCACCGCATCCTCGTACCGCAGCCCCTATGCGCGCGGTCAGTAAGTAGCCGCACTGCGGCGCTTACGCGCTGAACGCAGTGGTGCCCCGGAGCCTACTCGGTTCCGGGGCACCACTGCGTTTGCGGGCCGATGCGACTGCTCCGGTCAGTCGAGCAGCAGCGCGGGCTCCTCGAGCACCGAGGCCACGTCGGCGACGAAGCGCGAGATCACGTCGCCGTCGACCACGCGGTGGTCGAACGATCCGCCGACCGTCGTCACCATGCGCGGCCGCACCTCGCCGTCGACCACCCACGGCTTCTCGCGGATCGTGCCCATCGCCATGATCGCGACCTCGCCGGGGTTCAAGATGGGCGTGCCGAAGTCCATGCCGAACACGCCGATGTTGGTGATGGTGATGGTGCCGTTCTGCATCTCGGCGGGCTGGGTGCGCCCGTCGCGCGCGGTGATGGTGAGCTGCTCGATCGCCTTCGCGAGGTCGAGCAGGCTGAGATCTTGCGCGTCTTTGATGTTGGGCACGATGAGGCCGCGCGGCGTCGCGGCGGCGATGCCGAGGTTGACGAAGTGGTGGCGAATGATCTCGGTCTCGGTGAAGGTCGAGTTGACCTCGGGGTTGCGCCGGATCGCCCACAGCATCGCCTTCGCGAAGATGAGCAGCGGCGACACCTTGACGCCCGCGAAGTCGGTCGATGCTTTGAGCCGCTTGACGAACTCCATGGTGCGGGTCGCGTCGACGTCGGTGAAGACGCCGACGTGCGGGGCCTCGTTCGAGCTCGTCGTCATCGCGTTGGCGATGTGCTTGCGCATGCCCTTGAGCGGAATGCGCTCCTCGCGCGCCGCTTCGGGTTCGGGCGCGGGTGTGGTGATGTTGCGAAACAGGCTCGCCTGCGATGCCTGGCGCACCACGTCGTCGCGCAGAATCTCGCCCGCGATGCCGGTGCCCGTCACCCGCGTGAGATCGACTCCGAGGTCTTTGGCGAGCTTGCGAATCGGGGGCTTCGCGATGACGGGGGCGGCTTCGGCGACCGGGATCGGCGCGGGCTGAGACACCTGCCCGCTGAGCAGCGGCTCGCCGCCGCGGCGGCGGCGCGACTTCACGGTACCGGCCGCGCCGTAGCCGACGAGCACCGCGCCGTGTCCGTCGGCTGCCGCAGTGGCGGCACCGGTCGAATCTCCGATCGCGATGCGATCGTCGCGTTCGCCCGCATGCTCCACGCTCGCCGTCGCGTCAGCGACGAGATCCCGCGCCTCATCGGACTCCCCGGTGCCGGAGCCCGCGGGTGCCGGGGTCGCTGCGGCATCGGGATCCGGCACCTCACCGCCCGCTTCTCGCACGCGCAGAATCGGCTCGCCCACCGGCACCGTCTGCCCCACCTCGACCAGCAGCTCGGTGACCACGCCCGCGAACGGCGACGGCAGCTCGACCAGGGACTTCGCGGTCTCGATCTCGCAGATCACCTGGTTCAGCTGAACCGCGTCGCCGGGCGCGACGTGCCAGGTGACGATCTCGGCCTCGGTGAGACCCTCGCCGACGTCGGGAAGGGGGAACGTCATCTCGCTCATGGTTGCTCCTGGGAGGGGTCTGGGGTGAAGTGGGGTTCGAACAGGGTTCGAAATCTTAGTAGTGCATGGTGCGGTCGACGGCTTCGAGCACCCGGTCGGCGTCGGGCAGGTAGAGGCCCTCGAGTCGCGCGGGCGGGAAGGGCGCATCGTAGGCGGAGACCCGCAGCACGGGTGCCTGCAGTGAGTAGAAAGCGTGCTCGGCGACGTAGGCGGCGATCTCGCTGCCGAGGCTGGCGTTGCCCGGTGCCTCCTGCGCCACGACGAGGCGGCCCGTCTTGCGCACCGACTCGAGCAGCGGCTCGTAGTCGACGGGCGAGACGCTGCGCAGGTCGACGACCTCGAGGCTCGTGCCCTCGGCCTGCGCCACCTCGGCGGCCTGCAGCAGCGTGGTGACCATGGCACCGTATCCGACGACGGTGCAGTCGGTGCCGGCGCGCGCGACGCGGGTGCGGTGCAGTTCGGCCGAGGGGGCCGAGGGGTCGACCTCGCCCTTCATCCAGTACTTGGCCTTGGGCTCGAAGAACAGCACGGGGTCGCTCGACTGGATGGCCTGCTGGATCATCCAGTAGGCGTCGTTCGGGGTGCTCGGTGCGACGACGCGCAGGCCGGGGGTGTGCGCGAAGTAGGCTTCGGGGCTTTCCTGGTGGTGTTCGATCGCGCCGATGTGGCCGCCGTAGGGCACCCGGATGACGACCGGCATCGAGACCTTGCCGTCGTGGCGGCTCGTGAACTTGGCGAGCTGGGTGACGATCTGGTTGAAGGCGGGAAAGATGAAGCCGTCGAACTGGATCTCGATGACGGGGCGGTAGCCGCCCAGGGCGAGACCGATGGCGCTGCCCACGATACCGGCCTCGGCGAGCGGGGTGTCGAGCACCCTGGCCGACCCGAACTCGGCCTGCAACCCGTCGGTGACGCGGAAGACGCCGCCGAGCGGGCCGATGTCTTCGCCCATCAGCAGCACCTTCTCGTCGGCCGCCATCGCGGTGCGCAGGCCCTCGTTGATGGCCTTGGCGAGCGGCAGGGTCGCGCGGTCGGTCAGCGTGGCGGGGGGCGCGGGGGCTGCCGCGGCCACGGTCTCCGCTGCGGCCGAGTCGGTGCCCTCTGTCGCGATTGCGGTCTCGTCTGCGGCGGTAGCGGTGCTGGTGCGGCTCATGCGGTGGCCTCCTCGAACGAGGTCTCGTAGCGCTCGAGCCACTCGCGCTGCTCTTCGATGCGCGGGTGCGGCTCGGAATAGACGTGGGCGAACATGGAGTCGGCCTCGGGCGCGGGCAGCTTCAGGATCGCGTCGCGCGCCTGCTTCGCCTCGCGGTCGGCGACGACTCGCACCTCTTCGAAGAAGTCGTCGTCGACGCCGAGCGAGCGCAGGTACGCTTCGAGACGCTCGATGGGGTCGCGCTGCTGCCACTCCTCGAGTTCGCCGTCGGGCCGATACCGGGTCGGGTCGTCGCTCGTGGTGTGGGCGCCGATGCGGTAGGTGAGGGCCTCGATGTAGCCGGGGCCGCGGCCCTCGCGAGCGTCGCGCAGGTAGCGGCGGCCGACGGCGTAGGCGGCGAGCGGGTCGTTGCCGTCGATCTGCACGGCGCGCAGGCCGAAGCCGAGCGCCCGGCGGTAGAGGGGGGTGCGGCTCTGCCGGGCGACGGGCACGGAGATGGCCCAGCGGTTGTTCTGCACCACGAAGAGCTGCGGAGTCTGGTAGCTCGCGGCGAAGATCATGGATTCGTTGGCGTCGCCCTGGCTCGAGGTGCCGTCGCCGTAGAACACGACGGTGGCCTCGCCCGTCGCGATGCCGGGTTCGCCCGCGTCGAGGGCGGTGCTGCCCGCACGGCGCTTCGCGTCGAGCACCTGGCTCAGCGCGACGCCGGTTGCGTGCTGGGTCTGCGCGCCGAGCACGAGCGTGTACAGGTGGAAATTGCCGTGCGCGGGATCGGTCACGTCCCAGCCGCCGTGCGTGAGGCCACGGAACAGCGCCGCGACCTTCGCGAGCGGCACACCGCGGATCTTTGCGACCGTGTGCTCGCGATAGGCGGGGAAGATCTGATCCTGCGGCTCGGAAGCGTGGGCGAGACCGACCTGGCAGCCCTCCTGCCCCACGCTCGGCACCCACAGCGCGAGCTGCCCCTGTCTCTGCAGGTGCGTGCACTCGGTGTCGAAGGCGCGGGTCTCGACCATGTCGCGGTACCACTGCTTGAAATCGTCGACGCCGACCGAGGCAAGCTCATCGGCGAACTCGGCTGCCGTCGCCGAGGGCGCGTACCCACCCGCCTCATCGAGGAAGCGAATCGGTTCGGGATCCGTGCCGCTGAGCAGAGCGTGGCCGTGCGCGGCGCTGCCCTGCTGCGGATTCATCGTGTCTTCGCTCATCCTGACCCAGTGTAATGAGCGCCCCCGACATTGCCAGGATATGTTCCGGCGCGGGATCAGCTGCGTGTCGTCCCCCTGCCCACCCGTCGGCGCTTCAGCGTCGACGGTTTCGACCCCGATGGGCGAGCGGCCGTTCGCCGCGGCCGAGACGCACCGGCGTCTGCGCAGCGGTGTTTGTCCGAGGGTGGCGGTACCCTTGTCGACATGCTCGCTCCGGTCATCGAACTGCCTCGAACGCCGCGCGTGCTCGAGTTCTTCGCGGGAATCGGTCTGGCCCGCGCCGGTCTCGAAGCCGGCGGCTGCCGGGTCGTCTGGGCGAACGACATCGATCCGAAGAAGCGGGCCGTGTACGCGCTGCAGTACGGTGCCGAGCACTACGCGCTCGCAGACGTGCACGACCTCGACGGCGCGCGGCTCCCCGACGCGGAGATCGCCTGGGCCTCTTCGCCCTGCACCGACCTGAGCCTTGCCGGTGCGCGGCAGGGGCTCGCCGGGAGTGCCTCGTCGTCGTTCTACGGCTTCACCGCGGCGCTCGATCAGATGGAGGATCGCAAACCCGCCGTAGCCATACTCGAGAACGTCACCGGCCTCGCCTCGTCGCACGGCGGCGACGACCTTCGCGCGGCTATTCGCGAGTTCAACCGCCTCGGCTACTCGGCCGACGTGATCATTCTCGATTCGCGTCGCTGGCTGCCGCAGTCGCGGCCCCGGCTGTTCATCCTCGGCCTACAAGAACCCGGGGCCGACGGTTGGGCGGATACGGCCCTGCGACCGGATTCCGTGGCCTGGGTGCACTCGGAAGAGGGGCTGGTCACCCACGTCACTCCGCTGCCGAGCCCGCCGATGCCGGTGGAGGGGGGTCTGACGATGCTCGCAGAGCAGATTGCGCCCGAAGATCCTCGGTGGTGGAACCCGGAGCGCACGCACGCCTTCGTCAGTTCGATGTCCCCGGTGCAGCACGAGCGTCTTCGCGCCCTCGAAGCGGGCTCCGAAGTGGTGGCGCGAGCGGCATACCGCCGCACGCGAAGCGGCAGGGCGACGTGGGAGATGCGCTCGGACGACATCGCCGGGTGCCTGCGCACCGCGCGCGGCGGCAGCTCGAAGCAGGCGATCGCCTTCGTGGGAGACGGCACCCTTCGCGTCCGCTGGATGACCGGGCGCGAGTACGCGAGCCTCATGGGCGCGAGCCACTTCGACCTCACCGGTCTGCGCGAGTCGCAGATCTACTTCGGCTTCGGCGACGCGGTGGCGGTGCCCGCGGTCAAGTGGCTCGCCGACTATTTGATCGCCCCGATGATGATCGCCCCGACGGCCCTCACCGGGGCGGGACCGCGTTTCGAGAGGCGGGAGAAGCTCCGTGCCTGACCTGCTAGAAACCGTTCGCGACTGGTACGAAGACAAGCGCGGCCCCAACGGAATGGTGAACACCAACACCATGACGTGCGGCCTGGTGGTCGCAGGCATGGTGCGCGACGGCCTTCCCGTCTCCGAGGAGCGACTCGTCTCGACCAGGGGCTCCCAGGTGCGCGGCCTGGGCAAGGCGGCGGTCGTGAAGAAGCTGCACGAGTACGGCGAGACCCGCACCTTCACCTCCGAGGGCGGGAGGACGTCGCGGGGATCGCTGCCCCTCGCCCGGTCTCTCGTCGACCTCCTCAACGGATTCGCCGGCGAAGACATCGAGCTGCAGCTGCGCTTTCCCGAACTCACCATCGGAACCGATCACGCAAACGCCGCCGACCAGCAGACCCAGCGCGGCGGCGACTTCGAGATCGGCGACACCGTCTTCCACGTGACCGTGGCACCCGGCCAGGCGGTCATCGAGAAGTGCGCGAACAACCTGTCATCGGGCACGCGCCCGGTGCTCATCGTGCCGGCGGACAAGGTGGCGGCAGCCGTCCAGCTCGCCGAGATCGGCAGCCTGGGGAACAGAATCGACGTGGTCGCAGCGGAGACCTTCATCGGCACGAGCGTCGAGGAGATCGGGGAGTACACCTCCGTCGGCGTCGAAGCTCAGGTCGCCCGGCTTCTGCGCGTCTACAACCAGCGAATTCAGCGAATCGAACCCGATCAGTCGCTGCAGATCGAGGTGCCGCGATGGGCGGCTCAGGCCGGAGCCGGCGCGGGATCTGGCCCGATCACTCCAGCAGCTCCCGAATCTCGGCAGCGGTGAGCGTGCCGCCGCCCGCCTCGCCGGTGCCGCCGAGCACGCGCTCGAAGAGCTCGGCCTTGGCCTCGCGCAGCGCGATCACCTTCTCCTCGATCGTGTTCGCGGCGACGAGGCGGTAGACGAACACCGGTCGGATCTGTCCGATGCGGTGCGTGCGATCGATGGCCTGCGCCTCGACGGCCGGGTTCCACCACGGATCGAGCAGCACCACGTAGTCGGCCTCGACCAGGTTGAGGCCGAAACCGCCGGCCTTGAGCGAGACGAAGAACACCGGGTCCGATCCCTCGCGAAACTCGTCGATGACCCTCTGCCGCTCCGTGGTCGACCCGTCGAGGTACTGCGACGCGAGCCCGGCGTCGGCAGCCCGATCCCGAGCCGACGCCAGGAACCGCGTGAACTGGCTCAGCACGAGCACCCGGTGCCCCTCCTCCGCCGCCTCGGCGAGCAGTTCGACCAGCGCATCGAGCTTCGCCGAGGGCACCGCCCCCTCGCCGACCAGCGCGGGATCGAGCGCCAGCTGCCGCAGCAGCGTGAGCGACTGGAAGATCTGAAAGCTGTTGCCCTTCACGTCGGCGATGAGGCCGAGCAGCTTCTGCCGTTCGCGCTGGAAACGCACGTCGTAGAGCTTGCGGTGCTTCGGGTGCAGCTCGATTTCGAGCACCTGCTCCTGCTTCGGCGGCAGCTCCGACGCGACGAGGTCTTTGGTGCGGCGCAGCAGAAACGGGCCGAGCCGCCGCTGCAGCAGCGCGAGCCGCTCGCCGTCTTTCTGCTTCTCGATGGGCGCGCGGAAGTAGTCGGTGAACCGCTGCCGGGTGCCGAGCAGGCCGGGTGCGGCGAGCGCGCTCAGCGCCCACAGTTCGAGCAGGTTGTTCTCGATGGGCGTGCCGGTGACGACGAGCGTGAACGGCGCTCCGAGCGTGCGGGCGGCGCGGTAGCCGCGGGAGAGGTGGTTCTTGATCTGCTGCGCCTCGTCGAGGATCAGCCCCGACCACTCGAGGTCGCGGTAGTCGTCGGCCTCGCCGCGGAACAGCGCGTAGCTCGTGACTACGACGTGCGCTCCGGCGACGGCCTCGGCCAGCGGGCGACCGCGCCGCCCGGCCATCGAGGTGATCGTCTCGACCCGCAGCCCCGGCGCGAAGCGCTCGCACTCCCGCCGCCAGTTGCCGACGACGCTCGTCGGCGCGACGACGAGAAACGGCGGCATATCGTCGCGCTCACCGCGCTCCTCCCGCGCCAGCTCCATCATGGCGATCGCCTGCAGCGTCTTGCCGAGGCCCATGTCGTCGGCGAGGATGCCGCCGAGCCCGTGGGTGCGCAGAAAGTGCAGCCAGGCGACGCCCCGCTGCTGGTAGTCGCGCAGCTGCGCGTGCAGGCCGGGTGGCTGATCCACCGTCTCGATCTCGTCGGACTCGCCGAGCGACTGCACCGCAAGCCACCACTGCGCCTCCTGCGCGGCGACGATGCCGAGCTCCGAGAGCTCGTCCCACAGGTCGACCTGGTGCCGGTTCACCCGCACTCCGGTCGCGGGCTGGTCGGTGAGCGCCCGCGCCTCCTCCACGATCTCGCGCAGCCGCGCGAACTCGGGCCGATCGAGCGGAAAGTAGGTGCCGCTCGGCAGCACGAACACCGGATCGCCGAGCGCCAGCGCCGTGAACAGCTCGGCGAACTCGACCTCCTCGCCCTCGATGGTGACGGTGAAGTGCAGGTCGAACCAGTCGCCCTCATTCTCGCTGCGCACCGACACGATGGGGCTCTCGGCGGCTGCGCGGTACTCGCGGCCGTCGCCGTGCTCAGTGACCTCGACATCGTCGATCTCGCGGAGCACCGGCAGCGCCTCGGTGAGAAACTGCGCGCTGGCCGCGACGCCCAGCGACGCATCGGCGGGCAGGGCGGTGGGCTGCCCGCCGGGTGCGGGATCTGCGGTGGCAGACGGCCACAGCAGCCCGGCGTGTGCGCCGCACCCCTCGCGCAGCAGCGCCAGGAGGGTCTGTTCCTCCTCGGCGTTGCGCATGCCGGTCGGGCGGTGCCACTCCCAGCTGAGGTGGGTGTGCGTCTCTCCGTGGTCGACGGTGAGACGCAGCACCGTGCGCGGTGCCGCGGGGATCTCGTACGATGCGTCGGGCGACACGAAGGGAAGCTCCGCCAGCATTCTCGGCAGGTACTGGGTCTCGAACGTCTCGCGGTCTGCGACGGGCACGGTGAGCGGGTCTGCGGCCAGCAGCAACTGCTGCCCCACGACCGAGAGCTCTCGATCGAGGCGGTGCAGCGTGATCTGCTCGTTCCGCGCCGAGGCGTGCTCGACCTGCGCGATGGCGACGGGTGATTGACCGACCATCTGCACACCGTCGAGTGCAAGGGGCAGACCGTCTGCCCGAAACTCGGCGGCGAGCGCGAGCCCCTCAGCCCCCTGCGACACCACCCCCGTGACCTCGAGCACCTGCTCGCTCAGCACCACCGGGCGCTGCTCGGCACCGAAGGAGACGAGCGGCAGGCCGACTTTGATCGCGCGCTCGATAGCGCTCCAGACCTCGTCGCCCGGCAGGTCTTCCAGGGCGAGCCACTCCTGGTTGCCGCCCCAGTAGAAGTAGTTGCGGCTCGACTGCTGCAGTCGCTCGAACTCGCGCAGAGCGCGCAGGTGCCCCGACGCGGCGTGGAGGCGGTCGAGACCGCCCCACTTCGCCTGCCCCTTGATCCACTTGCCCTTCGCGCCCATCATGCCCGGTCTCAGAGCGAGTGCGGTCTCGGGGCCGCTCTGCTGCGCGTAACCCCGGTACCCCGGCCGCACGGTCACGAAGAGGCACAGCTGCGCGCTCGGCTCGCGCCCCTCGACCGCGGGCAGCGCGGAGTCGAGCGAGCGCCGCCACTCGGGCACCTGCTGAGGCCGCACCGCTCGATCGAACACCAGCAGAAACACGGCGCTCGCGTGCACGCAGAACTGTTCCGCCTCGCAGTCGCAGCTGAAGCCGATGCTGTTGTCGGGGTGCACGTAGAGCTCGACGATGCAGGGCTCGAAGTCGAACGGATCTTCAATCACGCCCTCGGCCGCCAGCGTCTCACCGACCTGCTGCATCGCGGCGATGCTGACCCGCCCGGTGGCGACGAGGCTTACGGCCTCGGCCGCGAGCGTGCGCGGCACCATCGAGTTCAGGGCGAACAGCGCACTGTGCGAAAGCTGCATCGTGTTCCCGTCCGTCCCTTACCGAATGCGGTACTCGCGCACGATGCGCACCACCTCGGGCAGGCTCTCGGCCTCCCCGACCGAGATGCGCACTCCGTGCCCGGCGAACGGACGCACGAGCGTGCCCTCCTCGGCGAAGGCCTCGGCGAGGCCGACCGCGCTGTCGACACCCCCGGTCTGCGGATCCCCCTCGGGCACCCACACGAAGTTCCCCTGCGCGTCGGGCACCGCGATCCCGAGCGCGCGCAGCTCGGCCGCGAGTTCTTCCCGGCGAGAGACGAGCACGGCGATGCGCTCGGCGCTCGCCTCCTCCGCCTCGGGCGCGAGCGCGGCGAGCGCGGCGCTCTCCCCGATGCCCGTCACGGCGAGCGGCATCGAGACGCTCGCGGCCGCCCTGAGCACGACCGGGTGCCCCAAGCCGTAGCCGATTCGCAGCGCCGCCAGCCCGTACGCCTTCGAGAAGGTGCGCAGCACCACGAGATTGGGGTGGTGCCGCAGCACTTCCTCGCCGCGCACCGCCTCCGGGTCGGTGACGAACTCTCGGTACGCCTCGTCGAGCACCACCAGCACATCGGAGGGCACGCGGGCCATGAAGCGGTCGAAGTCGGCGCGGCGAATGGCGGGGCCCGTCGGGTTGTTCGGCGTGCACAGTAGAATGACTCGCGTGCGCTCCGTCACGGCGTCGGCCATGGCGTCGAGATCGTGCTCGGCGCGCGCGTTCAGCCGCACCGCGACCCGCACCGCGCCCGAGGAGAGGCCGAGCGAGGGGTACGCCTCGAAGCTGGGCCAGGCGTACATGAACTCCTCCCCCTGTCCCGCCGCGGCGTGCACGAGCTGGTAGAGGATGGTGACCGATCCCGCGCCGAGGTGCACCCAGTCGGGGGTCGCGCCGAACCGCTCCGCGATCGCGCTCCGCAGCTCCGGCATGGCCGCGGCCGCGTAGCGGTTTGCCTCGGCACCGCGAGCGGCGATCGCCTCGAGCACGCCGGGCAGCGGCGCGAACGGATTCTCGTTGCTCGACAGCTTGAAACCGGGTTTGGTGGGGGTCGCCCCCTGCCGGTATGCGGGCGTCGCGAGAACGTCGGGGCGAATACGGACCGGGGGCTGGGCCTGCTCACTCATGATGCTGCGAGTCTATCCGGGTGCGGGGGCCGGAACCCGCGGCGGCGAGTGAGACGGTTCGGGTGCTGGATCGCGACCGCCTGCGGCGGTCGTCCGCAGCGCTCACGGCGAGGTCACCCGGGCCGGGTGACCCCTGCTAGCCAACCCGCAGCCGCGGCTGCGAGACTGGTGCCATGCGCACCGTGATTCGAATTCTGGTCAGCGCCTTCGCGCTGTGGCTCACCACGCTCATAGTGGGCGGCAACGGCAACCACGGGGTGTGGATCCAGCCGCTCGGCACACCCCTGGTCAGGGAAGAGGACGGCGTGCTCGGCGACACCGTTGTCGGCAACGGTTACGACTATCTCGTCACCCTGCTGCTCGTGGCGCTGATCTTCGGCCTCGTCAACGGCACGCTCGGCAAAATCGTGCGCGTCGTCTCGTTCCCCCTCTACATCCTCACGCTGGGCCTCTTCTCACTCATCGTCAACGGTTTTCTCCTCGTCATCGTCGCCTGGATCTCCGACTTCGCGGGCTTCGGGTTGCGCGTCGACGGCTTCTGGTGGGGCGTGCTCGCGGCGTTCGTCATGTCGCTGCTATCGAGCATCATGAACGGCCTCCTCGGCACCGGCAAGCGGAAGGACGGCTGACTGATCGCTTACTGATCGCGCGGATAGGGGCTGCGGGACGAGGATGCGGTGAATGGGAATCTGGCAAGGCGGAGGAGGAAGGCTTCACTGGTGGTGAAGATTCCGACGACAACGCAGCCAGATTCCCATTCGGCGCACCGCAGCCGTAGTCCCTATCCGCGCGATCAG
>JBKEBN010000166.1:0-17342 GCA_047973175.1 Leucobacter sp. | reverse complement strand
AAGATTCTGCGGCTTCAGGCACGGAGAGCAACGCATCGCGTTGCTCCGCCTGAACCGCCGCGCCTACCGGCGCGGACGCAGCCAGATCTCGGCTCACCGCACCGCAGCCGTAGTCCCTATCGGCGCGATCACTAAGACCGCTGTCAGCGCACCCTTCTAGACTTGAACCGCACGAACGACCATCAGCCGTCGCGTACCTCGCGCGTATCGAGGATCGAAGGAGACGCAATGTCCATGCCCAACGACCAGCAGCCCACCACACCGCTGCCCCGCAACGAGCAGGTTCCGTCTGCGGCTCCGCGATACGAAGCACCGCAGCAGCCCACGGCGCAGCAGTCCTCGCCGCAGCAGCCCACGGCCCCGCAGCCGTCGCACCAGGCAGCCGCGCACCCCGGCGCGCAGCAGCCCGCCGCCTCGCAGCCGGTCTACCAGCGCCCCGCACAGCCCCCGGCCGCCCCCGTCTACGGCGCACCCGGCCAGGTCGCGGCGGCTCCCCGGGGCACGACGCTCGCCGTGACCAACACCTTCGCGCTGCTCGCGATCCTGTTCGCGTTCATCCAGCCCATCGCCGGCATCGTCTTCGGCCACATGGGTCTCAGCCAGATCAAGCGCACCGGTGACGCGGGCCGCGGCATCGCGCTCACTGGCCTCATCATCAGCTACGCCTACTTCGCGTTCCTCCTGATCTTCATCGTGCTGTACGTCAGCTTCATCGCCGTAATGATCGGTTCGCTGGGCAGCGCGATGTCGGGCTCTCCCTACCTCTACGACTACTGATCCTGAGCGGTTCGGCAGGTCGTGACGCGGTCGCGGGAGGCTCCTCCCGGGCCGCGTTTGCCGCGCCCGGATGGCACGAGCTCACGGGTGCCGAGGGTCGGCGCGTGCTCCGCGAGATCGCCGCGGAACTCGCGGGCGGCGGTTCGTTGGAACAGGCCCACCGGCGGCTGCGCGGCGCGGGCGTGGATCCGGCGCTGCTCGCCGCAGCGCTGACCCAAACCGAACTGCGAGAGCGCGCCGCGACGAAGTTCGGCGACGATGCGGCAGAGATACTGTTCACGCGCGCGGGCCTCGAACAGGCCACGAGGGCTCGCGTCGCGTCGCTGCACGCCGCTCGGTTCGTCGCGGCCGGCTGCGGCTCGGTCGCCGATCTCGGCTGCGGGATCGGGGCGGAGTCGCTTGCTCTGCTCGCTGCGGGAATCTCCGTGCGCCCCGTCGAACTCGACCCGCTCACCGCCGAGTTCGCGCAGCACAACCTGTCGGTGCGCGCCTCGAACCTCGGCGCACCGGTGCCACGGGTGCTGCTCGGAGACGCGCAGGAGCTCGGAGCGGGAGACACCGAGGGCGTGTTCCTCGATCCGGCGCGCCGCACCGCGGGGCACAGCGATACCCGCCGGGTCGCATCTCCTGATGACTACTCGCCCTCGCTGCGCTTCGCCTTCGGCTTCGCCGAGCGGCTGCCCACCGGCGTGAAGCTCGGCCCGGGGTTTCCGCACGAGCTGCTGCCGAACAGCGCCGAGGCGCAGTGGATATCGGTCGACGGGCAACTGGTCGAAACCGGGGTCTGGTTTGGGGCCGTCGCGCGGCCGGGTGTGGCTCGCGCGGCGCTGGTGCTCGGGTCGGGTGCGAGTGCGGAATTCGGCCGGCAACCCTGCTCGGGCTCGGGCGCGGGATCGGGTGCGGGATCGCACGAGCTCACATCGTCTTCGCCGCTGCTGGCCGCCGGCACCCCCGAGGTGCGGCCCGTCGGCGAGTGGCTCTACGAGCCGGACGGCGCGGTGATTCGAGCCCGGCTCGTCGACCTGCTCGCCGCGCAGCTCGGGGCGGGTCTTCTCAGCGACGGCATCGCATACCTCACCGGCGACTCGGCCATCGACACCCCCTTCGCGCAGCGCTTTCGCGTGATCGAAGAACTGCCCGCCCGGGAGAAGGACCTCCGGCGCGCACTCACGGCCCGCAGCATCGGCACCCTCGAGATCAAGAAGCGCGGAGCCGATGTCGACCCCGCGGCGCTGCGCAAGCGCCTGAAACTTTCGGGCGACCGATCCGCCACCCTCATTCTCACCCGCCTCGACGGTAGACACGCCGCCCTCCTCGCCGAGCGCGCATAGGAGGTTCCGCCGAGAGCGCCCGCAGCCGAGCGTTCACCAGAACACATGAGCGGCACCAGAACCCGTGCGCGGAACCGTTCCGGGCATGGGTTCTGGTGCCGCTCATGTGTTTCAGCGCGGGCTACAGGCACATCTGCGACCAAGTAGCGTCACTCTGCGCCGACTCTGCGTACTATACGAACGCACCCCGGACCTCGAGGCGGGGCTCGAGCAAACCACCCGGCACCAACCGCCGAACACGAACCACCGGACGAAAAGAGCAGAGCGATGGCATTCGAGACCGAACACGACGTGATTCTGAGGCTCTACACGAGCTACAACGCGCGCAGCCTCCAGGGCTGGCTCGACAGCTTCGCCGACGAGGCCGTCTGGACGAACGTGCCCACCGGCGACAGCTACACCGGGGCAGACGGGCACGAGGAGAACTACCACCTGTGGAACACGCCGTTCCCGAACGGCAAGTGCGAGGACATCGTGATTCGCGCGGGCGACGGGTTCGCGGTCGCCGAGTTCAACGGCGTCGGCACGCACGAGGGGCCGCTCGCCACTGAGAACGGCGTGGTCGAGGCGACGGGGATCCACACGAGCTTCCCGTTCTGCGACGTGCACACGATCGAGAACGGCAAGATCACCTCGACCCACCGCTATTGGGACCAGGCAGGGGCCGACGCGCAGCTCGGGCTGTAGACGCCTGCCGCTCTGCGCGCAGAATGACGGTGCGCGTCTGCGCGACCCCGACCTCGGTGACGGGCAGCATCCGGTCGGTCCCAGAGCCGGGTGCCAGGTAGAGCTACAGCTACTGGTTCAGCTGATCGAGCTGCTGCTGGATCTCAGGATCGTCGAGCAGTTCGGCGCACTGCATCGTCTGACCGTATACCTCGATGGTCTCGGCTCCGTTGAAGCACTGCTCCACTACGTCGAAGCCCGCGTTGAAGAGGTTGACGAGGGCGATGACGACGAAGGTCCACACCACCGTTCCAATCGCACCGACGACAATGCCGATGACTGCCGGAACGTTTCCGACGCCGGCCCGGCGCGACTGCACTAGCGCCACGATGCTCAGAATCAGGCCGACGAGCGAAACGAAGAACGCCAGCACCAGGCCGACGATGCCGAGAATCTTGCCTGGAGGCCTGGTGGGCACCGGTTGCGATGCGTAGTAATCAGCGGGAGGTTGCACGGACGTGTTCGCTCTCCTTATGTGTGCTGGTGTTCTCGCTCTTCGAAGCAAGACCTTACATTCTCAAGGTGTCTATCGGCTCACCGCGAGGGCTGCTCCCTCGCGGTGAACCGCGGACGTGACCGAGCTACCCGTCGTCCGAGAGCACGAACCGAAGCCGATCATCGCAGAACCTGGATCTCGGTCACCGGGAGCGTCGAGTCGGCCCCGAAACCCATGCTTGACGGCACATGTCCCGCAGCCACGAGCTGCGCCCCGAGCGACGCGATCATCGCCCCGTTATCGGTGCACAGCGAGAGCGGAGGCACCCGCAGCGCCACTCCGGCGGCCGCGGCGCGTGAGACCGCGACCTCCCGCAGCCGCGCGTTGGCGACGACTCCGCCGCCGAGCAGCAGCCGGGGCACTCCGAGGTCGGTGCAGGCGGCGAGCGCCTTCGTCAGCAGCACGTCTACGACCGCCTCGCGAAAGCTCGCTGCGACGTCGGCCACCGGGATCTCGTCTCCGCCGGCGGCGTGCTTCTCGACCCACCGCGCCACCGAGGTCTTGAGCCCCGAGAAGGAGAAGTCGTAGCGGTGGCGCTCCAGGTCTTTCGGGCGGGTGAGGCCGCGGGGAAACCGGATCGCGTCGGGATCGCCCTCAGCCGCGGCTCGGTCGATCTGCGGCCCGCCCGGGTAGGGCAGCCCGAGCAGTCGGGCTACCTTGTCGAATGCTTCGCCCGCCGCGTCGTCGATCGTCTCGCCGAGCATTTCGACGTCGCTGACGAGGTCGCGCACCAGCAGCAGAGACGTGTGTCCGCCCGAGACGAGCAGCGCGACGGTCGGCAGTTCGAGTTCTCCGATCTCACCGACCGATCCCGCCGAACCGCGCAGGTCGTCACTCTGCAGCACGTCGGCTCCGACGTGACCGACGAGGTGGTTGACGGCGTAGAGCGGCTTGCCCAGCGAAACGGCGAGGGCCTTGGCCGCGGCGACTCCGACCATCAGTGCTCCGGCGAGACCGGGGCCGCTGGTCACCGCGATCGCGTCGAGGTCTTCGAGCGAGACCTCGGCCTCGGCGAGTGCGCGCTCGATGGTGGGGGTCATCGCTTCGAGGTGGGCGCGCGCGGCGACCTCGGGCACGACTCCCCCGAAACGCGCGTGCTCGTCCATGGACGAGGCGATCGCGTTGGCGAGCAGCGTGCGCCCGCGCACGATGCCGACACCGGTCTCGTCGCAGCTGGTCTCGATGCCGAGAACGAGCGGCTCTGCGGTGCTCATGAAGTGCTCCCTTCGTCATTCTGCGCGCAGCACGATGCTTCAGCTTCGTCATCCTGCGCGCAGTCGCAGGATCCATCGGCGTAGTGAGATCCTGCGACTCCGTGCTCCGCACTCCGCGCAGGATGACGAGAAAGAGGATCCGCGGGATGGCCGGGAAGGGGACTCTCAGGACCGCCGGAGGGGGAACCTCCAGGACGGTGGGAGCCGGAATCCGCGGGGCGACGGGAAAGGTCGAGGCGCATGACGACCGCGTCGACGTCGTCGGGTTGGTAGTAGCGGGGTCGCACTCCGATCTCTTCGAAGCCGAGCGCGGTGTAGAGCGAGCGTGCGACGGGGTTGTCGGCTCGCACTTCGAGAAAGACCTCGCGCACACCGCGCCGTTCGGCCTCGTCGAGCAGGGCGTTCATGAGGCGGCGTCCGTGCCCGCCGCCGCGCAGCTCGGGTGAGACCGCGATGGTCTGGATGTCGCCCTCGGTGCCGATGACGAGCAGGCCTGCATAGCCTCTCACCGCCCCGTCTTGATCGGCGAGTGCCAGGTAGTACCGGTGGTCGGCTGTGAGTTCTTCGCGCACCAGGTCGCGGCTCCATGCCTCGCGGCCGAAGACGGCGCTCTCGATGCTCCAGATCGCATCCAGGTCGGCGACAGCGGCGAGGCGCAGCATCACGGTGCCTCCGTTGGCAGGCCCAGGTGACTCGTCACGGTGCGCATCTCGGCCGTCTTCCAGATCAGCCTCTGACGCAGAAACCAACTCAGAGGCAGAGACCAGCTCAGACGCACAGACCGGCTCAGACGCGGAGACCGACTCAGGTGCCGGCTCGACTGCGGACACCGGTGCGGACTGGTGTTCGGCGACGGTCACGACGAGACTCGCTTCGGTGCACCGGGTTGCTTCACGTCTGGCGCGCGCAGGTAGAGAGCGTGGTCGGGTTCGAACGCCTGCCCCGTGGCCAGACGCCGACTCGCGAGGCGTACGAGGGCGGCGGCCGGGATGCGCTGCGGCCAGACCTCCTGCGGCACTGGCTCGTAGTCCTCTCGTGCGACGAGACCCGGTCCTGCCGATCGCACCGGCACGCCGGCCCAATCGAGCACGCTGAAGTCCGTGACGAACAGTTCGTGCCGACGCGCGTCTTGCACCACGCGCACTCCTGCAGCTGCGCCCTGCTGCAGGATCTCGAGCGCGACCGCCTCGTGCCCCAGCAACGGCAGAAGTGGAACGCCGCTGCCCCCGCGTCGGCTCTGAAGCCCAGCTCCCATTGCGAAGGCGTGAGCCGCGGCGATACCGACCCGCAGCCCGGTGAACGGTCCGGGCCCGACGCCGACGACGACGCCGGTGACGTCACGCGGCGTCGTACCACCGACCCGAAACACCTCTTCGAGCAGCGGCCCGATCGCCTCGGCGTGCCCTCGCGGGTCATCGCTCGGCACCTCGTAGATGCGACCTCCCGCGCCGAGCGCGACGCTCGTGCCCAGCGAGGTGTCGATCGCCAGCAGCACCCGGTCTCCGAGTTCGGGGGCTGCGATGCCCGACGGTCGCGTCGCGAGACCGTCTTCGAAATCGTCGGGTCCGTTCACTCCGGGCACGTAGCCGCACATCAGAGCACCCCTTCTGCCCACCTAGGGCCGTGCCCGGCGATCGTCACCGTGCGCGGCTCGACCGGTGATTCCGACCAATCCGGCTCCGCGTTCTCACAACGCTCGGAGCCCGCCGCGTCACCGCTCTCGACCGTGTCGGTCGTCGCCACGGGAGTCGCTTCATCTCCGTCGCCCACCGGCCGCTCGATGGTGATCTCGATCCAGGATCCGCGCGTCTCGACGACCCCGAGACCCCACTCCGCCACCACCACGGAACCCTCGAAGTCGAGATCGAGGTCGTCGAGTTCGCCAGGGTCGGCGAGCCGATAGGCGTCGACGTGAACGAGTGGTGCCCCGCCGACGAGCGACGGGTGGGTGCGGGCCAGCACGAAGGTCGGGCTCTGCACCGGGCCTCGCACGCCGAGCCCCTCACCGAGACCGCGCGTGAGCCCCGTCTTGCCCGCCCCCAGCGGGCCGGTCAGCAGCACGAGGTCGCCGGCTCGCAGTCGCTGCCCCAGCTGCACGCCGAGCCGGTGCATCGCATCGGGGTCGTCGACCTCGACCACGCGCACGACCGCCTCGGGCACCGCTGCGTTGTCGGGCACCGTCTCGCGACCGGCCACCGCCTCGGAACCGACCGCATCTGCGACTCCGGCCGATGCCTCCTGCGGTGCCAACCGCACCGGCTCTGCCGGCTCGGCATCCGAGGGGACCCGCAGCACGCGCGATCCGACGCCCGCCACGATCTCATAGTTGATCGTGTGCATCAGATCGGCCCAGATCTCGACCTCGGGGTGGCCGAGTTCGGGGTTGCCGAAGAGCACCACGGGGTCGCCGAGGCTCAGTTGCTCCGCGAGCGGGCCGACGTCGACGATGATCTGATCCATGCCGATGCGCCCCACGATCGGCCGCTTCTCACCCGCGACCGTCACCGAGGCCCCCGCGCCGTTGAGAGCACGGGGCAGGCCGTCGGCGTAGCCCATCGGCACGAGCGCGAGTGTCGTATCGGTCTCGCAGACGTGGTTGAAGCCGTACGAGACTCCGGTGCCGGCGGGCACGCTGCGCAGCGCGACGATCTCGGAGCGAAGCGTCATGGCGGGCACGAGGCCGAGCTGCGCGGAGCTTCGGTCTGCGAAGGGGCTGAGCCCGTACACGGTGATGCCGACCCGCACGGTGTTGTAGTGCAGGTGCGGAGACGACAGGGCCGCTGCGCTGGCCGCGAGGTGGATCATCTCGGGTTCGATCCCCGCAGCCTGCAGCATCGCGACCGCCTCATCGAAGCGTGCGGCCTGCGCGCGGTCGGCCTCGTCGCCGGCGTTGGCGAGGTGGCTGAAGATGCCGCGCACTCGGACGAGCCCCTCCTTCTCCAACTCGGCAGCGCGAGCGAACAGCGCCGACCACTCCTCGGGAGCCGCGCCGTTGCGGCTGAGCCCCGTGTCGACCTTGAACTGCATCGACGCCCGCCGACCGAGCTGCGCAGCAGCCGCGCCGAGAGCCTCCAACTGCTGCAGGTGGCTCACTCCGATCTCGATATCGGCCTCGACCGCCTCTTTGAAATCGATGCGCGCGCCGTGCAGCCAGCACAGCAGCGGTGCCGCGACACCGGCCTCGCGCAGCGCGAGTGCTTCTTCGAGGTCGGCCGTTGCGATCATGGCCGCTCCCCCGGCAAGAGCCGCCTCCGCAGCGATCGCCGCACCGTGGCCGTAGCCGTCGGCCTTCACCACGGCGATGATATTGCCTCCGGTCAGCTCGCGCATTCGCCCGACGTTGTGCCGAATCGCGGGCAGCGATATCTCCGCGACGCGCATCGATCCGGTTCTCATCTCATCTCCGCTTCTCTTGTCTCCGCCTCGGGCTTCGGCGGCTTTGCTGCGAGCCTATGCGCACCCACCGACACTCACTGCGTATCCGCCTCGAGCACCACGAACGCCGTCGCAGTCCCCGCGTCGTGTGTCATCGACAGGTGCACCCGCGCCACGCCACGCCCCGCGAAGACCCCGACGAGCCCGTCGGTCTCGACGAACGACGGCGCGCGATCCCGATCCCGCACCACCTCGAGATCGCGCCAGGCCAGAGCGCCCGAACCGCCCAGCGCCTTGATCAGCGCTTCTTTCGCCGCGAATCTCGCCGCGAGCGATGGGATCGACAGCTCGGCCTCGGCCCGCGAGAACAGCCGCGCCCGCAGAGCCGGCGTGCGCTCGAGCTGGCGCGTGAAGCGCGCGATGTCGACGGTGTCGACGCCGATCCCGAGAATCATGCGGAGGCTCGCCGCGGGTTACTCGACCGTCACCGACTTCGCGAGGTTGCGCGGCTGGTCGACATCGAGCCCCTTGGCTGTCGACAGTTCGAGTGCGAACCACTGCAGCGGCACCACCTGCAGGATCGGGTCGAACAGCGGGTCGGCGAGCGGAATGCGGATCACGTCGTCGGCGTAGGGCATGACAGAGGTGTCGCCCTTCTCCACGACCGCGATGACGCGGGCACCGCGCGCGCGGATCTCCTGGATGTTCGAGACCACCTTGGAGTGCATGAGCGGGGCCGTGCGCGGGCTGGGCACGAGCACGAAGACCGGCTGGCCGTGATCGATCAGCGCGATGGGGCCGTGCTTGAGCTCGCCGGCCGCGAAACCCTCGGCGTGGATGTAGGCGATCTCCTTGAGCTTGAGCGCACCTTCCAGCGCCGTGGGAAACCCGACGTGGCGGCCCAGGAACAGCACCGAGCGCGTGTCTGCCATCCAGTGCGCGAGCTGCGCGATCTGATCGTGCGTGTCGACCGCTTCGCGCAATTTCTCGGGCAGCGTCTCGAACTGCTCGACGGCCGCGGCGGCGGCGGACTCGGAGAGCGTGCCGCGCACGCGACCCAGGTGCAGGCCAATGAGGTAGAGAGCCGTGATCTGCGCCGTGAACGCCTTGGTCGACGCAACCGCGACCTCGGGGCCGGCGTGCGTGTACACCGCGGCGTTCGACTCGCGCGGGATCGTGGCGCTCTGCGTGTTGCAGACCGACACGGTGGTCACGCCGTGCTCGTTCGCGTACTTCACGGCCATGAGCGTGTCCATGGTCTCGCCCGACTGGCTCACCGAGATCACCATCGTGCGGTCGGTGAGCACCGGATCGCGGTAGCGGAACTCGTGACTGAGCTGCACCTCGACCGGCACGCGCGCCCACTGCTCGATGGCGTAGGCACCGATCTGACCGGCGTACGACGCGGTGCCGCAGGCGATGATGATGATGCGGTCGATGCTCTGCAGGCAGTCGTCGCCGAGTGCCGCGAGCTCGGGGATCTCGACCGTTCCGTCGACCAAGCGGCCCCGGATCGTGTTGCCCACGGACTCGGGCTGCTCGTTGATCTCCTTCGCCATGAACGACGACCAGCCGCCCTTGTCGGCCGCGTCGGCGTCCCACTCCACCTCGAACTCGGTGAACTCGACCGGGTTGCCGGCGAAGTCGGTGATGCGCACCTGCTCGGGGGTGATGATGGCGATGTTGTCTTCGTCGACTGCGATGGCGCGGCGGGTCGACGACACGAACGCGGCGACGTCGGAGCCGAGGAAGTTCTCGCCCTCGCCGAGGCCGACCACGAGCGGCGAGTGGTGGCGCGCGGCCACGATCTTGTCGGGCTCGTCGCGGTGCATCGCGAGCAGCGTGAACGTGCCCTGCAGGCGGGTGACGACCGAGCGGAAGGCCTCTTCGAGGTCGCCCTGACGAGCCACCTCGCGGCCAAGGAGCGCGGCCACGACCTCGGTGTCGGTCTCGCTCAGCAGCTCGACGCCCTCGGCATCGAGCTCCGCGCGCAGCTCCGCGAAATTCTCGACGATGCCGTTGTGAATCAGCGCCAGCTTGCCTCCGTCGCCCAGGTGCGGGTGGGCGTTCACGTCGGTGGGGCCGCCGTGGGTGGCCCAGCGGGTGTGCCCGATCCCGGTCGAGCGAGCAGCCACGGGCGCGACCTCGAGCAGTTCTTCTAGGCGGGCCAGCTTGCCCGAGCGCTTGCGCACCGAGATCTCACCGGCGTCATCGGTGACCGCGATGCCGGCGGAGTCGTAACCCCGGTACTCCAGGCGGCGCAGGCCGTTCAGCAGGGCTTCGACCGTATCATTCGGGCCGACATATCCGACGATTCCACACATGCACTCGATTTTAGTGGCACGATGGATGAACAATGGCCCACAACGCAGCAAGCCCGGAAGTTCCCCGCGAGGGAACGGCGGCCCCCGACACCCAAACGCTCATCAGGCCCGAGTTCACCTCACCCTTCACGGAGATCGGCAGATCCGAGTGGGCAAGACTGTCCGGCGAGACGCCCATGACGCTCACCGAGAACGAGATAGCCTCCTTCCGCGGACTCGGCGAACCCCTCGACCTCGCCGAGGTTGCCGAGGTCTATCTCCCACTGAGCCGACTCATCAACCAGTACGCGATCGCCGCGCGCGAGATGCATCGGCGCACGCGGGGCTTCCTGGGCAGGGAGCACGAGCAGCAGAGTCCCTTCGTGATCGGGATCGCGGGGTCGGTCGCCGTCGGCAAATCCACCGTCGCCCGAATCCTGCGCGACCTGCTCGCGCGCTGGCCCGAAACCCCTCAGGTCGAACTCATCACGACCGACGGCTTCCTCTATCCCAACGCGGAGCTGCAGCGTCGCGGCATCGCCTCGCGCAAGGGCTTCCCCGAGTCGTACAACCGCCGCGCGCTGCTCCGCTTCGTCTCCCAGGTGAAGGCGGGGGTGCCCGAGGTGCGCGCGCCCCACTACAGCCACCTCGTCTACGACATCGTGCCGGGAGAGTTCACCGTCGTGCGCAGGCCGGACATTCTGATCGTCGAGGGTCTCAACGTGCTGCAGCCTCCCTCGATGAAGCACCCACTGGCGGTGAGCGACCTCTTCGACTTCTCCGTCTACGTCGACGCCCGCACGGCCGACATTCGCCGCTGGTACCGTCGGCGGTTCTTGAAGCTCCGCGAAATCGCGTTCTCGAATCCGAACTCCTACTTCCGGCGATACGCGGGGCTCGACGATGATGTCGCCGCCGCCCTGGCCGACGAGTTCTGGACCAACATCAACGAGCCGAACCTCGTTGAGAACATCCGCCCGACCCGCGCCAGGGCCACTCTCGTGCTCCGCAAGGAATCA
The DNA here is from genome assembly GCA_047973175.1 of Leucobacter sp. Lineage (GTDB taxonomy): Bacteria > Actinomycetota > Actinomycetes > Actinomycetales > Microbacteriaceae > Leucobacter. The sequence goes on along the minus strand of JBKEBN010000166.1, from coordinate 6,101 downwards.
GACCATCGGGTGCAGAAGGTGCTGCTTCGCAAGCTGTGAAGACGGGGATCCTCCCAGTCCTGCCCTCCCCACGCGCCACGCCCACCCGATCCCACACTACCGCCCGGGCCCGCCCGCCCCGCCGCGATCCACCACCGCGCACCCGCCTCTAAAAAACGCGAATGGTCGGTATCCGTGAGAATACCGACCATTCGCGTCTTCCAGAGAGCCCGAGAAACCTGCAAGCCCCGAGCCCATTCCGAGATCAGTTGATAGCGAGGCGCTCCTTGACGATCGCGGCGAGATCGTTGGCGAGCTGCTGCGCCTGGTCTTGATCGGCGGCCTCCACCATCACGCGCACCACGGGCTCGGTGCCCGACGGCCGCAGCAGCACGCGGCCCTGCCCCGCGAGCGCGAGCTCCGCCTGGTGCACGGCCTGCTCCAGCACGTCGTCGCCGGCCACGCCGGTGCGATCCACGCCGCGCACGTTCACCAGCACCTGCGGATACACCTGCATGCACCCCGCGAGTTCAGCGAGCGTCTTGCCGCTGCGCTTGATCTCGGCCGCGATGTGCAACCCGGTCAGAATGCCGTCGCCGGTGGTGGCGTAGTCGCTCATGATCACGTGACCCGACTGCTCACCGCCCAGGGAGTAGCCGTGCTCGTTGATCGCCTCGAGCACGTAGCGGTCGCCGACGCCGGTCTCGACCACGTCGATGCCGTTGTCGGACATCGCGAGCCGCAGGCCGAGGTTCGACATGACCGTCGCGACGAGGGTGTTCTTGTCGAGCTTGCCGCGGGACGACATGGAGAGCGCAAGGATCGCCATGATCTTGTCGCCGTTGACGACCTCGCCCGTTTCGTCAACCGCGAGGCAGCGGTCGGCGTCTCCGTCGTGGGCGATGCCGAGGTGGGCACCGTGCTCGCGCACCGCGGCCGCGAGCGGTTCGAGGTGCGTCGATCCCACGCCGTCGTTGATGTTGAAGCCGTCGGGATCGTTGCCGATCACCGTCACCTGCGCGCCGGCGTCGGAGAACACGTCGGGCGAGATACCGGCGGCGGCCCCGTGGGCGCAGTCGAGCACCACGTGCAGGCCGTCGAGGCGCAGCCCCTCGAGCGTGCCGAGCAGGTGCACCAGATAGCGGTCTTCGGCGTCGGCGAAGCGCCGGATGCGCCCGACCTCGCGCCCCGTGACCGCGATCGGCGGTCGATCCATGGCCGCCTGAATGTCGTCTTCGATGTCGTCGGCGAGCTTGCGACCGCCCTCGGCGAAGAACTTGATGCCGTTGTCGGGGGCCGGGTTGTGGGAGGCCGAGACCATGACGCCGAAGTCGGCACCGGTGTCGGCGACGAGGTAGGCGGCGGCGGGGGTCGGGATCACGCCGGCGTCGAGCACGTCGACACCGGCCGAGGCGAGACCCGCGGCCACTGCGGCCGAGATGAACTCGCCGCTCACCCGCGGATCGCGGGCGATGACGGCGACAGCGCGACGGCTCTCGCTCCGGGCAGAACGCCCGAGAACGAGAGCCGCAGCGTGCGCGAGGTCGAGGGCCAGCTCGGCGGTCACATCGACCCCGGCCAGACCTCGAACCCCATCGGTGCCGAAGAGGCGTCCCATGGTGGGTGCTCCCGACTTAGCGCTTCGAGTACTGAGGCGCCTTGCGGGCCTTCTTGAGACCGGCCTTCTTGCGCTCCTTGATGCGAGCGTCGCGGCTCAGGAAGCCGGCCTTCTTCAGCGTGGGACGGTTGTGCTCTGCGTCGATCTCGTTGAGCGCGCGAGCGATCGCGAGGCGAAGAGCACCCGCCTGGCCCGAGGGGCCGCCGCCGCCGATGCGAGCGATGACGTCGTACGCGCCGGTCAGCTCGAGCACGGTGAAGGGGTCGGTGATGAGCTGCTGGTGCAGCTTGTTGGGGAAGTACTCCTCGAGCTCGCGACCGTTGACGGTCATCTTGCCCGAGCCGGGAACGAGGCGCACGCGGGCGATGGCCTGCTTGCGGCGGCCGACGGCGGCACCGGGAACGGTGAGCGCGGGACGCGGGGCCGACACGGTTGCCTGCGAAGCGGGCGTCTCGGTGGTGTAGCTCTCGGCTACGATCAGTTCTTCAGTCACTGCGAAGTCTCTCTCTTAACGTCTCTGGGTCGCGTCTGTCGTGTCGCCGCGACTACTGCGCGACCTGGCCGAAGGTGTAGGGGGTGGGCTGCTGAGCCGCGTGCGGGTGCTCGGCACCGGCGTAGACCTTCAGCTTGCGGAACTGGTCGGCTCCGAGCGAGTTCTTCGGCAGCATGCCGCGGATCGCCTTCTCGACGGCGCGCTCCGGGTTCTTCTCGAGCAGCTCGGTGTAGGTCACCGAGCGGAGGCCGCCCGGGTAGCCCGAGTGGCGGTAGGCCTTCTTCTTGGCCGCCTTGTTAGCGGTCAGCACGACCTTGTCCGCGTTGACGATGACGACGTAGTCGCCCATGTCCATGTGGGGGGCGAACGTCGGCTTGTGCTTGCCGCGGAGCAGAGCCGCGGCGTGCGAGGCGAGCCGGCCGAGCACGACGTCGGTGGCGTCGATGACGAGCCAGTCGTGCTTCTGCTCAGCGGCCTTCGGCGAGTAAGTGCGAGTCACTTGAGTGCTGCTTTCTGTCGAATTGGAGGTGTTCGTGAATCCCGCTCCGCTGCTCGGTCTCCGCCGGTTACGGCGGGGTGCGCGAGCGATGGAGGGCTCAACAAATCGGGTGCTTGCGCACCAAATATCTAGCTTAGCACAGTCCGCTTCGCCCGAGTCTGCTCGGCGCGCTCGGCCAAACCTGCATCGTCCGGGTAGGCGATCTCTTCGAGGCTCAGCCCGTGGGCGGGCATGACCGCGAATCGGCTCGTGCGCTCGTGCGCGTCTCGCAGCTCGGAGAGTTCGGCCTCGCCGATCCGCCCGCTGCCGACCGCAACAACGGCCCCGACAAGCGCCCGCACCATCGAGTGGCAGAACGCGTCGGCCTCGATGCGCGCGGCGTAGGCCCCGTCTTCGGTTTCGCGCCACTCGAAGCGCAGCAGATCCCGCACCGCGGTCGCCCCCTCGCGAGCCTTGCAGAACGTCGTGAAGTCGTTCAGACCGAGCAGTTCGTCCGAGGCGCGCTGCATCGTGGCCAGATCCAGCACCTGCGGCACATCGGCGGTGAAACGCGCCGTGAGCGGATCCCGCCTCGCGTCACCCGCCCGCAACCGGTACTCGTAGCGCCGCCGCAGCGCCGAGAACCGGGCGTCGAAGGCCTCGGGAACGACCCGCACCGAGTGAATCGCAACGTCCGGCGCACCGCGCCCGACCGGCAAGGCGGCATCCTCGCGACCAGCGAACGCGGGCGACGGTCGCATGGCAGACCGAATCACGCCGTTGAGCTTGCGGGCGCGCAGAGCGGCTGCGGCGCGATCCTCCTCCGCACGCGGGTCGGGATCGCCGCCGCGCCGCCCACTCCACTTCGCGAGCTGCGCAGCGCTCACATCGAGGTGCGCCACCTGCCCGCGCGCGTGCACACCGGCGTCGGTGCGCCCCCCGACCGTGAGCCGCACGCTCTCCGGTGCGACGCGCAGCAGCACGGCGATCGCGGTCTCGAGCTCGCTCTGCACCGTTCGCAACCCCGGCTGCGCGGCCCACCCGTGAAAGTCCGTGCCGTCGTAGGCCAGGTCGAGGCGCAGGCGGGTGACGCGGGGTTCGGGATCGGGATCGAAGCTCACGCTTCGATCCTGCCAGATCCCGCAGATCCCGCAGACCCCGCGCCCCCTCAGCCCCCGCGCCCCCGCAACCCCCGCGTCGGCCGCCCGCCGTCGGCCGCCCGCCCGCACCCCGCGCCCACACCCGACGCCCACAGCCCCGCCTGGAAGACGCGAATGGTCGGTATCGGGGGCTGATACCAACCATTCGCGTCTTCCAGGCGGGGTTCGAAACAGGGACTTCAGCGGCTGTTCACCGAGTGGCCACTCGCGGCCACCGGCAGGCCACACGCGATTATTAGGCTCCTGAAGCGGAAGTTGAAGATCGACAGAAAGATACGAGGAAAGCACTGTGAAGCTTGGCACGACTCCCCGGACACTCCTGGCGGGTGCCCTCTCGATAACGATGGCCGGGGCGGGTATCGCATTCGCGGCACCCGCACTGGCGGATAACGGGGATAACGGATCGTCTCCGAAGAACGTCATCGTGCTCATCGGGGACGGTATGGGGTACAACCACATCGACTTCATGAACGCCGAAACGACCGGCGAGGTGCACTGGCAGGTGCAGCGCGGTGGCGACAAGAAGGTCATTCCCTCCGGCGACAATACGCAGCCGACAGAGGGCTGGCAGGCCTGGAACCACCTCGGCATGTCAACGCACTGGCACGACGGCCCCGTCTACGATCCGTACAAGTCGTGGACCGATTTCTCGTGGAACAGAGACAACCCGACCGATTCCGCCGCCGCGGGCACCGCAATGGCCACGGGCGTGAAGACCTACAACGCCGGCATCGGCGTCGACTACGACCGCAACGTCGTCGAGAACCTCTCCGAGCGCGCGAAGTCGCAGGGCAAGAGCGCGGGTGTCGTCTCCTCCGTGCCCTACTCGCATGCCACTCCGGCCGCATACTCCGCACACGCCGAGAGCCGCAACGACTACCACAGCATCGCCCAGCAGCAGATCGACGGCGACCTCGAGGTCGTCATCGGAGCCGCTCACCCGTTCTACACCGATAACCACCAAACCAGGGCCACCGGCAACTTCACCTACGTCTCGCAGCAGGACTGGGATCGCGTCTCCAGCGGTGCCACGGATCGCGCGTTCCTCGAGACCAAGGAAGACTTCGAGGCGCTCACCACGGGCGATACGCCCGAGCGCGTGTTCGGCACCCCGCAGGTCGCGTCGACACTGCAGCAGGCTCGCAGCGCGGGAGCGCCGCTCAACGACGTCCCGGACCTGCCGACCCTCACCAGGGGTGCCATCAACATGCTCGACAACAACGACGAGGGCTTCTTCCTCATGGTCGAGGGCGGTGCCATCGACTGGACCGGCCACGCCAATCAGAGCGAGCGCAATCTCGAAGAGGTCAAGGACTTCGACGCGGCGGTCGGCTCGGTCGTCGACTGGGTCGAGACCAACTCGAACTGGGATGAGACCCTCGTCGTCGTGACTGCCGACCACGAGACCGGCTACCTGTACGGCGCGACTCCGGGCGACTACAGCTCGATCATTCCCTCTGCCGCTGACGCGCCCGAGGGCACTCTCCCCCAGTACAGCTGGAACAGCGACAACCACACCAACCAGCTCGTGGGCTTCTTCTACAGGGGCGCGGGCGCGGAGGTGGTCACCGCCCTCGGCACCAAGACCGACACCGTGCGCGGCCGCTACCTCGCCAACACGAGCATGGCGAGCGGGCTGCTGAACGACGCCTGGGCCGCGCCCGCTGCGCCCGCCGAGACCTCGGTCTCCGTCTCGTTCGGCACCTCGAAGGTCGCCTACAACACGGCCGCAACGGCCACCGTGAAGGTGAGCACTGCGGACGGTGCAGACGCGGTTCCGACCGGCAAGGTATCGATGAGGATCGACGGCAAGACCTACAGCAGCACGCTGAACCAGGGCACCGCGAAGATCAGGCTGACGAAGCCTGTCAGGGCCGGCAAGCAGACCGTGACCGCGAGCTACGCGGGCGCGGAGGGCTTCGAGAAGTCGTCGGCGAAGTCGGTCTTGACCGTGACCAAGGCGGTGCCGAAAGTCTCGGCCAAGCTCGCGAAAAGCAAGGTGAAGACCAAGCAGAATGCGACTGTCAAGGTGGCCGTCTCGATTCCCGGTTCGCTAGGTGCCAAGGCGTCTCAGGCGAAGGTCCAGGTCTTCGACGGCAAGAAGAGGATCAAGACGGCGACGACCAACAAGGCCGGCAAGGTGAACGTCAAGCTGTCGAAGCTGAAGGCCGGTTCGCACAAGATCCGGGTCCAGCTCGTCGGTGACGGCAACCTGAAGGCGCAGCAGAGCGCATCCCGCGTGCTCAAGGTCGTCAAGTGAGCGAGCGCCCAGCGCAACTCCGCTGAAGGTGCAGAGGGGGGGGGGGGGTAGTTATGACCCCCCCCCCCCAGTGTACGCCGCCCCCCCCCCCCCCCCGCCCCCCGCCCCCCCCC
>JBKEBN010000137.1:0-50340 GCA_047973175.1 Leucobacter sp. | reverse complement strand
TCGGCGTTCGACCCTGCCGCAACGTGCGGCCACGTTCGGGATTTTGCGGATCGATCACGACCCCGATTCGCCGACCCGGTTTCAGAACCGAGCCTGAGTAGTTCTCAGCGGTGACGATCCTGCCATCTTCGAGCTCGACCTGAGTCTCCTCGCGGCCACGCGCTTTGTTCTGGACGACACCTTGAGTTTTGGTCCAGCCGTGCGTGCTTCTGCTCTGCACATACGCCAAGACGCCAGCCGCAAGAAAGGCAAGACCGACCGTCATGAGCACGACCGGCCACACCTGCGCAATGCGATCAGCCGTCGTCGCTTCCGCCGCCCCGATGAACTCCATGAGGTGAGCCTACGAGCCTGACCTTCGAAGCGGTGACGGTGGGACCCCGTCGCTTCGCTCCTCCTCAACTGGGCTATAGGCCATATCGTGTGGATGAGATCGGCGTATTGCGCTGTGATGTCGGGCTGATCGGACTGTTGTCTTAATCCGGGACCATTGACGGTGCCGGAATCGAGCAACACCACGCAATGTCTGATATGTGCATCACCGCTGGTTAAGAACGGCAGGACTGCGGCTGGTACTCAGCGATGGAAGTGCCAGCATTGTGGTGGTTCGGCGGTGCGGCGACGCGAAGACCTGAGACGTAAGTATCAGCTCGATCGGTTCCTTGCCTGGCTGTTAGGCAACCGTGCTCAGCACGAATTGAAGCCAGGAGGCAGTAGTCGTTCCTTCCGCCGCCAGACCGCGTGGTGCTGGCAGCTCCAACCTCGTGTGACGATCACCGGTGAGGTCTATGACCAGATCCAGGTCGACGGACTCTACCTGTCATCACGTTGGTGTTGCCTGATCGCGATCACCGGCGGGCAGGTGATCGCCTGGCAGTGGTGCGACCGGGAAAAGACCGCCGCCTGGATGACGCTGCTGGAACAGATCCCCGCTCCACGAGTGGTGATCTGTGACGGCGGCACCGGACTAGCCGCAGCGTTGCGTCAGGTCTGGCCCGAGACTCAGATCCAACGCTGTCTGGTCCATGTTCAACGCAACATCCGAACATATCTGACTCGCCATCCGCGCTCTGACGCCGGGAAAACCCTATGGGCGCTGGGTCGATCGTTGACCAGCATCACTACCCCCGAACAGGCAGTTGACTGGCTGCAACGACTCCAGGACTGGCACGGCCTCTACGGGTCGTTGACCCGCCAACGCACCTACGCCGTCCAAGTTCGACCGTCCCAGACGATCCCTTCGTGGGTGCGTGCTGGGCAGCGCTGGTGGTACTCCCACGACCGCCTCCGCAAGGCCTACCGACTGCTGGACAAACTGGCCCGCAACGACCACCTATTCACCTACCTGAACCCGAACCTGGCCGGACTGCACATCGCGTCGACCACGAACCAAATCGAAGGCGGCATCAACGCCGGCCTACGCGACCTACTGCGCCGCCACCGCGGCATGCACGCCGAACATCAACGCCGCGCGATCGAGTGGTGGCTCAACGCCAATGCCATCGCAGCACCACCAGCCGAAACGTTCATCAACACAGTCCCGGAGCCAGCGGCCAGAGCCGAGAGCGTCCAGAACGAGCCCATCGGCCCCGAGACCTACGGAACCGGTCTCACCGCAGAAGAAGGCCTCTGGACCCGCCGCGGATGGGCAGGCAGGTCATGACACGCCCGAAGCCATCCACACGTTCTGGCCTATAACCCCGAATCACTCTGCTCGATATATGTCACAACCCCCACCAAAGAACGGGTGGGGGTTGCGACATATGTAGCCCCGACGGGATTCGAACCCGCGCTACCGCCTTGAGAGGGCGGCGTCCTAGGCCGCTAGACGACGGGGCCCTAGGAATAGGTCATTTCGACCGAAGAGAAACGCTACCAGTGGGACACGTTTCGCTCCGCTGGGGTACCAGGACTCGAACCTAGAATGACGGTACCAGAAACCGTAGTGTTGCCAATTACACCATATCCCAATGGTTGCTCCGCGACCTCGGAAGATCACGGCAACGAGAGATAACTCTACCCTTGCCGCGGGGGAAGTTCAAATTTCGGGTGCGCGGTCGGGCGGGTTGGCTGATGGGGCACCCTGGAGCGGGTGGCAGGCGGTCACGCATAGTCGTCGGTGGTGAGTTGACGGAGCCCTGTGGAGTGGAGCAGAAACTGCGCCCGCAATCTCACGGGGAGCCGCGCGGCCTCGTCTGCGAAGTCCGACGCCCACGCCAGGTCCCTGCGCGTGAAACGATCGCCGCCTTGACGCTCCCAGACCACGGCGAACGACGTTGCGCCCATCAGTTCGCAGACGAAGGCAATGCGATCGGCGTAGAGCTTCGGGGCGGCGACGAGCCCGAGATCCTCGACCTCGATGAGTTCGCGCGGATCGGCGGTCAGGTCCTCGAACGGCATGATCGGCTCGACCACCCGATGCTGATCGTCGAGCATGAAGACCCAGACCTGGCGACGACTGGCACCCCGCAGCAACTGCGTCAAGAATTCTTGAAGCTCGGCGTCGGTTTTGAGGCGGCAACCGGGCCGGAATCGCGCGTCGCCGGGGAGAGACGGAGCGGAGTCGGCACCGCGTGACGAGACAGAATCGTGCGAGGAGGTGCTGCGGGGCGAAGAATCAGGTGAGGGATCGTGAGTAGTCATGAGAAGAGCATTGCGGGTGAGAAGTACCCGCGAACCGCACAATTGCAAATCTGTGGAGAACTCGTAAGAACTGGGCAAAATTGCCTAGTTGTGGAGGAAGTACGATCCCCCGTCACATCCGCGCGATCACTTACGCAGGCCAAAGACGGCAGAGGGGATCCCGCGCAGCATCCGTACCCCTCTCAGCACGACGAGAGATGCCGCGCTACTCCGCCACAACCGCCGACGGCCTCGTCACCGGCTCCGCGCCACGACCATCCAGCGCATCGATGTAGCGCAGCACGATCCCCTCGCGCAGCGCCCACGGCGAAATCGTCAGCGTGTCGACCTCGAACACCTTCATCGCCGTGCGCAGCACGACCGCACCCGCCATGATCTGGTAGCCGCGCTCGGGGGTGATGCCGGGCAGGTACTCGCGCACCGATCCTGGCATCTCGCGCAGCGTCGGCTCCCACTCGCGCAGGCCGACGTAGTGCAGCTGCGCCAGATCCCCCGTCACCGGGTCAGACGGCCCACCGATCAACCGCGCCAGCGAACGAATGGTCTTCGACGTGCCCACGACCCGCTTCGGCCGCGGCCGGTCGGCGAACATCTCATCGCGCACGCGCGTGAACTCGGCCCGAGCGTGCGCCCGCAGCCGCGACACCGCCTCCCGCGGCGGCGGATCCTCCGCCAGAAAATTAATCGTCGACCGCCCCGCGCCGAGCGGCAGCGACACCTGCACATCGGGATACTCGTCGGCCCCCTGCGCGATCTCGAACGACCCGCCGCCGATATCGAACAGCAGAATCTCGCCGGCAGACCAGCCGAGCCAGCGCCGCACCGCGAGCATCGTGATCCGCGCCTCGTCCTCACCCGACAGCACCCGCAGCGTCACACCGGTCTCGCGAGTGATGCGCGCCAGCACTTCCTCACCGTTGGGTGCCTCGCGAATCGCGCTGGTCGCGGTCGCGATCAGGTCGTCGACGCCGATCTCGCGCACGGTGTCGTGGGTCGCGCGGATCGCATCGACCAGGAGCTGCACGCCCTCCTCCACGATCGCCCCGTCGTCGTCGAGGTAGCGCATGAGCCGCAGCACCTCGCGCTGCGAGTGATAGGGCACGGGGCTCGCGCCGGGGTGCGCATCGACGACGAGCAGGTGGACGGTGTTGGATCCGACGTCGATCACTCCGAGGCGCATGGGGAGAGTCTACTGCGTACCCACCCCGCTGAGCAGTACCCTGGGGCCATGAGTGAGCAGCTTCGAGGCCGTGATCCCCACGATGTGCTGGTGCTGGATCCCGCCTCGGCCGCTCCCCCGTTCCGGCAGCTCCACGACGCGGTCGCGCGAGGCATCTCGGACGGCGCTCTGCTGCCGGGCCAGAAACTGCCCACCGTGCGCGCTCTCGCGGGCCGCCTGGGGATCGCCGTCAACACGGTTGCCTCGGCCTACCGCTCGCTCGAGGAGGCGCGGCTGGTCGAGGGCCGCGGACGAGCCGGCACCTTCGTCGCGTTGGGCGACGATCCCGTCGCGGCGGCGGCACTCGGGATCGCGCTCGAGGCCGTCGCGCGCCTGCGCGAACTCGGCCTCGACTCGGAGGCCGCCGAGCGCGTGTTCGCGCAGGCGCTCGCCACGGGTGCGCCCCCGCGCTGAGGTTCCGCCGCGGGTGCACCGAGTGAGCACTGAGGAGCACCCACGGGACCCCGTAAGCGGCACGAGAACCCATGCCCGGAACCGTTCCGGGGAGGTGTTCTCGTGCCGGAGATGGGTACTCGTGCCGATGCTGGGGTTTCGTGCGGATGCTGGGGTGTGGTGCCGGTGGTGAGCTGCCTGCTGTAGTAACCGATCAGTGGGGAAGACGATCCAGAAAATATGCCACCGCAGCCCCGTAAGCACGCGTTGCCCGCCCCGGCACCGCAACGCCACAGGCCATCAGAAACTCGGAGAATCGGGTCTCGCTGACGACCTCCCGCGCGCCCCAACGCAGTCCCCTGAGCTGCTGCGTACCTGAAATCCAGTCGTGGCGGCGCTTCTCTGCGAGCACGACCTCCTCAGCAGTCCTGCCGCCGCGCAGGCTGTCGTCGAGGTACTTCGCCTTGCCGTCGACCTCACCGAAGAACGGCATCTCCTTGAACCTGAAGTCGAGGTACCACAAGCCGCCAGTGTCGGACCGCACCGGTACCTGCAGTTCAACGTCGATACCGAGCTGCAGCAGACGTAGGCGACTCACGCTCTCGAGAGGGGAATCAGCCAGCGGGTGAGCCAGCCGAGCCAGAGCCCGCACGGCGCGCACGCCCCTCCCTCGCGGAACCGCATCCGCCCGCCCGAGCATCTCGGTGCGCCAGGCCCGCCAAGACTCGATGTCGATCTCACGGCCCACTCGCATCTGCCCGCGCAGGTATGCATCGGCGCAGGCCAGAGTGACTGGAAACGGCTCCGTACGCGCCACATCGAGGAGTGTTTGATTCGCTGAGGTGCAGCGGAAATCACCCACCCGCGTCACATCGTTCTGCGCCAGGACGCCGCGGTGCCGCGCAAGTTGCCTCGCGCTGCTTCCTCGGCCATGGGGCGGATCCATCACATGAACGATGAACTGCTCGTCGAACGCAGCACCCGCATTCTCCCCCGCCAGCCATCGCGACCACACCGGCCAGCCGTGCAATGTGGCGGCGGTACGGTGCGAGAAGACCGGCTGCTGCCCGCTCGCCCCGCTGGCCGCGATGACGGCGGCGAGGTGACGTTGCTCTGGCCGGTCTTCGTCGCCACCGTTCGCGAAGTACCAGCCGAGCCGCAGGCGACTGAGTTCGCCGCGATGAACGGCATCGGCGATCCCGCGTTTCGTCATCCCGTTGCGCAGCAGATCACGTGTTGACGATACCCGGTTTCGCACGTTCGAAAGGGACTTCCCGGTACTCATGAGACGATCATGCACGCTCCGCGGAGGCCGCGATGGCCAGTTCGGTCAATCTGTGCATAAGTCGCCGAACCGGCCTCCTGTGGAGAAAGCTCAGAGCCGCCCGCCCGCCGGCACCGGAGCCGGTGCCCGCACCCGCACCCGCACCCGCGAAAGTACGTGAGCGGCACGAGAGCACGGGCCCGGAACGGTTACGGAGGCGGGTTCTCGTGCCGGGGATGGGTTTTCGTGCCGGAGGCGGAGTTGGCACGGACCGAGTAGCCGCGGCCGATCAGCGCGCGGCGAGGCCCCCAACCAGGGTCACGAACGCCGCGTAGGCCCGTTCGGGATCGATCCCACCGGTCGTGACCCCGATCGCCGCCTCGCGGATCGCGCCGACCAGCAGCAGCGCCGCGGCTTCGGCGTCGAGTTCGGCGGCCACCTCCCCGGCTCCCTGCCCCGACTCGAGTTCCTCCCGGATCATCGCGATGCTCGTGCTCGATCCGATGCCGCGTTCCGTTCCCTCGGCGATGAGCGCGGGGCCGGACACGTTGAAGAAGTGACCGATGCGCGGGTCGCCCGCGAGGTCGAACATGGCGCGTGCGTGCGCGGCGATCCTTCCCCGCCAGTCGACGGCACCCGACACCGCGACCCGGGTGCGGTCGACCAGCTGCCGCCCCAGCAGCGCGTAGGCGGCGCGCACCAGCTCGTCGCGTCCGCCGGGGAAATGGGCATAGACAGTGCCACGGGAAATACCCGACACCGCCGAAATACGGCCGATCGTGGTCTCGGCAAGGCCCCCCTCGTGGATCACCGCGAGCACCGCGGCCACGAGATCTTCGCGAGTGCGCTCGTGACGCCGTTCGCGGAGGCTCATCTTGGTGTGGGCTGTCTTCGGCATCCTTCTAAGTGTAAGAGATCTCTGCGGTAAGAGGTCAACCGAACTGGTGCGTCCGCACCGTGGCGCTCTGTCGCACGCGCAAGCCGCGAGGGCCGGAAAAGAACTCGAAAAAGCCCTTGTGCACATCAAGTTCAATTTCTATACTCGGAGTATAGTTTTCCACCCGGGCGCACCGCTCCGGGCCACACAGCCGAAAGGAACCGCATGATCACCGTTGATCTGGACATCGCGACAGAGCTGGCTCGCGAGGCGCTCGCAGAGTACGGCTTCGATCCCGAGACCGAGCTCTCGCTGCTCAAGCAGCGCGAGAACTTCGTCTTCTCGCTGAGCCAGAACGACATCGACTACGTGCTGCGCGTGCACCGTCGGGGCTACCACACCGACGAGGAGCTGGGTTGCGAGCTCGACTTCGTGCGTGCGCTGCACGGCGAGGGCGTCGCGGTGCCCGACTTCGTGACGGCGCGCGACGGGCGCGGGTTCTGCGTCGTGGGTCTGGATCACGCGGCCGGTGCCCACCAGGTCGACCTGCAGCGTCTCATCGACAACAGCGGCAACTTCGGCGACGAGCGCACCGGCGTCGACGGCACCGCCGACATTCCCGCCGCCGACTTCGAGGAGCTCGGCCGGCTCGCCGCCGAGGTGCACGACGCGACCGAGCGCTCCGGCTACACCATGGCCGTGCCCCGCGACGACTGGGATCTCGACGGCCTCGTCGGAGCGGAGCCCGCCTGGGGCGACCCGCTGCGCATCGAGGAGCTGCAGGGCGAGGATCGCGAGGCCGTGGTCGCCGCGATCGCGAAGATCCGCGAGGAGCTCGGCGCGTACGGCACCCCCTCGCACCGCTTCGGCCCGATCCACGCCGACCTCACTCCGGAGAACGTGCTGCGCACTCCTGACGGTCTCGTGCTCATCGACTTCGACGACTTCGCGGCCGGCTGGCACCTCTTCGAGCTCGCCACCGCGCTCTACTTCTATACTCCGCACCCCCGCTACGACGAGTACTCCGCGGCGCTCTTCGCCGGGTACGAGAGCGTGCGTCCGCTGGAAGACGCCGACCGCGAGGTCTTCCCCGCGATCCTGCTGGCCCGCGGTCTCACCTACCTCGGCTGGGCCGCCGACCGCCGCGGCGAACCGACTGCGGAGTGGCACGCCACGGTCGTGCTGCCGAACATCGTGCGCCTCTCACGCGAACTGATCTCGTAGCCCCGTCATCCTGCGCGCAGTCGCGGGATCCGATCCACCTACCACCGACGTCCTGCAACTCGCTTTGCCCGAGCAGGATGATGAACACCATGCCAAGAAAGCAGAAATGACCTCGACCCTCGAACTCATCGAACGCCGCAACAGCACCATCGGCCCCTACTCCCCGCTCTTCTACAACGAACCGATCCAGTTCGTGTCGGCCAAGGGCGTCTGGATGACCGACGTGAACGGCGACCGATACCTCGACGCCTACAACAACGTGCCCCACGTCGGCCACTGCAACGACCGCGTCGTCACGGCCCTCGCCGAGCAGGCCGCCACCCTCAACGTGCACACCCGCTACCTCAACGAGCGCGTGGTGAACTACGCCGAGCGCCTGCTCGCGACCTTCGACGAGCGCCTCGACCGCGTCTTCTTCACCAATTCGGGATCGGAGGCCAACGAGCTCGCCATCCGCATCGCGCGGCAGCACACCCGCGCGAAGGGCATGATCGTCTCCGACTTCAGCTACCACGGCAACACGATCACGCTCGCCGAGCTGACCACCGGTCTCGACGCTGTCGAGGCGCTCGCCCCTCACGTGCGCGCGATCCGCATCCCCGACATGGACATCGAGGAGCGCCCGGAGGCCGAGGTGCTCGCGGCGACGCTCGCCGAGCTCGACGCCGCCATCGCGTCGCTGCAGGAGGCCGGCTACGGCGTGGCCGCGAGCCTGTTCGACTCGCTGTTCTCGACCGAGGGCATGCCGCGCCTTCCCGAGGGCCTCGTCGACGGGATCGTCGACCGCATCCACGCCGCTGGCGGTCTCGTGATCGCCGACGAGGTGCAGAGCGGCTTCGGGCGCACCGGCACCAGCATGTGGGGCTACCAGTACGTCGGCATGCAGGCCGACCTCGTCACCCTCGGCAAGCCGATGGGCAACGGCCACCCCATGGGCGCCGTCGTCACGAGTGAGGCACTGCTCGAGGAGTTCGGCTCGGCCAACATGTTCTTCAACACCTTCGCGGGCAACCCCGTCTCCGCGGCGGTCGGCGAGGCGGTGCTGCTCGAGATGGATGAGAAGCAGCTGATGGATCGCGCCCGCGTCGTCGGAGCAGACGCGCTCGTGCGCTTCCAGGAGTTCGCCGACAGCTACGACTTCATTCGCTCGGCGAAGGGCGTCGGCACCTTCCTCGGCCTCGACTTCGCGATCGACGGCGAACCGGCTCCGCAGCTCGCCAAGCAGGTCGTCGAGGCCGTGAAGGCCCGCAAGGTGCTCATCTCGCGCATCGGCCGCGACGACAGCGTGCTGAAGGTGCGCCCGCCGCTCGCGTTCAGCAAGCAGGAACTTCCCCTGCTGCTCGATACCCTCGGCGAGGCTCTCTCCGAGGTCTAAGATACGTCGGGCGGGTTCGCGCAAGCCCTCGGGTGCGCGAACCCGTCCGACTCGCCCGAGGCGTATTATCTACGTCAAGGGCATGTTGCACAATAGCGTGCGACAGGAAAGGTGGGTGTTATGCAAGCGGCGCAGCGTCCGAATGCTTCCCATGTAGAAAATCGTCCGGCTCAGGCCGAAAGTCTCGGCGTCTTCCAGGGGATGGTCTCGTCCTCGTTCGTGCCGCTGCGGGTCAGTGCTGATTCCGATCGACCCTTTTTCGCCCGCATGACCTCGGCAGACGCCGACGACGTGGTTTTCACCGAGGTCATGGCCAAGCCCCACTTCGTCGAACGCACACTCGAGACCATTGCCGACGGCGGCAGCGGCTACTACAAGATGAACCTCCTGCTGTCGGGCAGCAGCATTCTCGTCCAAGACGGCCGAGAGCTCGTTCTGCGGCCGGGAGACCTCTCGATCTACGACACCTCAAGGCCCTACTCCCTGATGTTCGCCGAAGACTTCAGAACCCTCGTCGTGATGTTCCCGAAGGATCGGCTCGAGCTGCCGGTGGCCTTCACCGAGCAGCTCACCGCCGTGCCGCTCGCGCAACAGCACGCGCCGCTCGCCTCGGTGATCACGAACTTCCTCTCGCAGTTCCCCGGTCAACTCGTGCAGCTGGACGAGCGCGTGCGCGCGAAACTCGCCCACACGAGCCTCGATCTCGTGGGAACGCTGTTCTCGTGCATCCTCGACACCGATCCGGCCCAGCGCGACCCGCATCAGGTGCTGCTCCAGAAGATCTACGGCTACATCGACCAGAACCTGTCGTCGCCCGATCTCTCCCCCGGCGCGATCGCCGCGGCGCACTACATCTCGACGCGGCACCTGCACGCGCTGTTCCGCGAGGCAGACACCACCGTGTCGACCTGGATCCGCGAGCGCAGACTCGAGCGGTGCCGCGCGGATCTGCTCGATCCCGTGCTGGCGGATCGCACGGTCTCGGTCATCGCCGCACGCTGGGGTTTTACCGACGCAGCCCATTTCAGCCGCGTCTTCAAAACGGCCTACGGGGTCTCGCCGAGCGAGCTGCGGCGCACCGTTCCCGGCTCGATTCAACTCTGACGCGTTGCGGTGCGCTCCGGCACTCGAAGCGTACCGCAACCGACTTGTAATACTCATTGTCGGCGAGTGCACGAAGATTGTCTGTAACGGCGATCGTCGCTATGCGAAGCGCTGAGATGGATACAGTTGGGGACAATTCTGACGAGTGGTGCGATTGCGGCCGTATCGTTCCCGCTACGATTCATCGCAACCCGAATCATCACAGCCGATTCATCAAAGGAGACGAAGAAGAAGATGACCGAAGCACACATCGGAGAGCTCGCCGAAGAACGCCGCGGCGTCGACGAATGGGCCACCTACGACGAATTCGCAGCCGGTATCGACACCTACCGGCTGCCGAACGTTTCACTCGAGGGGCGCGCTGTCGCCTTCACGCTCGACAACGGCAGCACCTTCTCCCTGGAGTTCGGCCCGGAGACGGCCGACTGGGCCTGGCCGCAGCGGTCGAAGTTCGAGCTCACCGACCCGTACGACGCCGTTCGCGTGCGCGAGGGCGTGTACTTCCTCAACCTCCCGCTCGAGACCGTCTCCCGCGAGGCCATCACGATCGTCTGGTCCGAGGTGACCGGTCGCGCGATCGTCGCCCACTCGCACATCGATGCCGAGCGGATCGAGGGCGAGCCGCAGGTGAAGCAGGACTTCTACGCGGCGACCGTCGACGGGATCACGGCGAGCGGTGACGTTCCCGCGGAGTCGCGCGATCTCATCGGCATGCGCAACCTCTACCGCTACAGCCCCGAGCACCTCTACGAGCACGTGTACATGTCGACCGAGCGCTACGCCTGGCAGAACCTGCAGGGCGTGCAGCGCGGTCACGGCGACATGGATCTGTCGACCGTGTGGAAGCTCGACGAGGGTCTCTACCTGTTCTGCTTCCGGGAGTTCCGCATCTCGGTGGCGAGCGTGTGGCTGCACGACCTCGGCTACAACCTTCACACCACCGGCATCTTCCTCGGCATCAACGGCGAGGGCGAGTCGGAGCACTCACGCGCGGGCGGGCACATCTACCCGCTCGGCAACGTCAAGTACCCCGACGTGCAGCCGGTCTGATCCGCCGCCGCACGCACAATGTTCAGCTATCTCACTGAAACACCGAGAGGAAACCCCATGAAGAAACGCATCGCAGGAATCGCCGCCATGACCGCGGTCGCTGCGCTGACGCTCACCGGCTGCTCCGGCGGCGGCGGTGGCGGCGGTGAGGGCGCGCCGATCAAGATCGGCTCTGTCAACACCCTGAGCGGCGCGGCCACCTTCCCCGAGGCCTCTGCGGCAGCGCAGGCGGTCTTCGACCGCGTCAACGAAGAGGGCGGCGTCAACGGCCACAAGATCGAGTACAAGGTCGTCGACGACAAGGGCAACCCGCAGGAGGCCACCTCGGCGGCGCGCGAGCTCGTCGGCAGCGAAGAGGTCGTCGGCCTCGTGGGCGGTGCCTCGCTGATCGAGTGCGAGATCAACCAGGACTACTACGGCCAGGAGGGCGTGCTCTCCATGCCCGGCATCGGCGTCGACACCGGCTGCTTCAACCACGAGAACATCGCCCCCGTCAACATCGGCCCGTTCAACGACATGGCGCTGACGCTGTACAACGGCTCGGAGAACCTCGGCCTCGACGACATCTGCGTGATGCTCGAGATCGCCGGCTCGACCCTGCCCGCCTACACGGCCGGCGTCGAGCGCTGGACCGAGATCACCGGCAAGAAGCCGCTGAAGATCTGGGACGACGTGCCCTACGGCGGCTCCGACTACACGCCCTACATCGTGAAGGCCAAGGAGGCCGGCTGCAAGGCTATCGCGGTCAACGCGATCGAGCCCGACGCCATCGGCCAGGTCAAGGCCGCGCAGCAGCAGGGCTGGGAAGACGTCACCTTCCTCTTCCTGACCAGCGTCTACAGCGACAACTTCGCGAAGGCGCTCGACTGGACCGGCAAGGGCGCGCACATTCCCGCCGAGTTCTACCCCTTCACCGAGGAGAACGACATCAACGCCGACTGGCGCAAGCTGATGGAGGACAACGACATCGCCCTCACCTCGTTCAGCCAGGGCGGCTACCTCGCCGCGACGTTCTTCGTCGAGGTGCTCTCCGGCATGGAGGGTGACATCACTCGCGAATCGGTCTCCGAGGCGCTGAAGACCATGGAGCCGCTGTCGAGCGACATGATCGCCTACGAGTACCAGTTCGAGAAGATCGCAGCCCAGGACTACGAGCCGGGCGCGTGGCCCGTCAAGCTCGAGTCGGGCACCAACGCCTGGGAGAAGGCGGCCGACGACTGGCTCATGCTCCCGGCGAGCTAATCGCCCTCTAGGTTCGGCCGGTGTGCGAGAGCTGCACGCTCTCGCACACCGGCCGAACCGGTTTCAGCAGCAAAGGACTTCCATGCTTCACTTCACCCCACTCTCGCCTCGCGAGGGGAGCGCCGCATGAGCGGTGGTGCTCTTCTGCAGGGAGCGTTGGCGGGTCTCGCGGCCGGCGGCTTGTACGCCGTGCTCGCGGTCACGCTGACGCTCATGTCTCGTCTTGTGCGCGTCGTCAACTTCGCGCAGGCCGCAACCGGCATGTTCGCCGCGTTCTCGGCCGTCTGGTTTGCCAGCAAACTCGATTTTCCGATCTGGCTCGCCACCATCTTCGGCATCATCATCGGCGCGCTGCTCAGCGCGATCATCGGCTGGATCGCGGCGACGTGGCTGTCGGAGGCATCGGTGACGCTGCGTTCGGCGATGACGGTTGCGCCGCTACTCATGCTGATCTCGCTGTCGTTCATCTTCTTCGGCAACAAGCCGCAGCCGTTCGCGCCGATTCTGCCCGGTGCCGCGTTCTCGGTCGCCGGAGTGGTGGTGAGCTGGGTGACCGTTGTGATGGTGCTCCTCGCCATCATCGTCGCGGTCGCGTCGTCGCTGCTGCTGCGGAAGACCACGATCGGCACCAAGCTGCGCGCGCTGTCCGAGCGCCCCACCACGGCGGAGCTGATCGGCATCGCCGCGAAGCCCCTCTCGATCGGGGTGTGGGCGGTGACGGGTGCGATTTCGGCGATCACGATCATGGTGATCGCGCCGTCGCAGTCCAACGACGCGATCAGCCTCTCGATGCTGATCATCCCGGCCGCCGCTGCGGCGCTGCTGGGCGGGTTCAAGCGCCTCGACATGGCGGTCATCGGCGGCCTCGCGCTCGGCGTGATCACCGGCATCGTGGCGCAGATCCCGGCGGTGTCGTTCGTTCGCAACTTCATCCCGTTCCTGTTCATCGTGATCCTGCTGCTCTGGTCGCAGCGCAAGGAGGTGTGGGATGCTGCCCGCTAATCGCCGTCGCCTGCGCACGGCGCTCCCTATCGTCATCGCGATCGTCTCGCTGGTCATCGGCTGGGGCTTGAGCGAGGGTCTCTCGGGCTACTACGTGTTCCTCGGCATCAGCGCGATCACCGCGACGATCTCGGTGATCGGCCTCGGTGTCGTGACCGGCTCGGCCGGCATCATCGCGCTGTCGCAGCTCACCTTCGCCGCGATCGGCGCGTGGGTGGTCGCTTGGATGAGCTACAACGAGATGCCGGGCGGCTTCATCGTGTGGCTGATCGCGGGCGGGATCGCCGGCGGACTCGCCGGCATCATCATCGGCCTTCCCGCACTGCGTCTGCGCGGCGTGAACCTCGCGGTCGTGACACTCGGCTTCGCGGCCGCGTTCGATGTGATGCTCGTGCAGATCCAGTTCCCGGGATCGGTCGACGGCGTGCCCGTGAACCGACCCGAGGCGTTCTCCAGCGATCGCGAGTACTTCTTCTTCTCGTTCATCGTGCTGGTGATCTGCGCCCTCGTGATCTCGTGGATGCAGAACAGCCGCATCGGTTCGAGCTGGAAAGCAGTCGCGTTCTCCGAGCGCGGTGCTGCCGCTGTCGGTCAGAGCGTGAACATGGCCAAGCTCTCCGCCTTCGCCGTCAGCGCGGCGCTCGGCGGCGTCTCGGGCGGCCTGCTCGCCGGCCAGGTGCAGCAGCCCTTCGCGTCGAGCTTCACGCCGCTGCAGTCGCTCGCGCTCTACATCCTCGCGGTGATGAGCGGTGCGTACCTCATCGACATGGCCATCTTCGGCGGCCTCATGTGGGTTCTCGTGCCCGAGTTGCTCAAGCGCTGGGGCGTGCCGCAGGACTGGGGCTTCGTGGTCTTCGGCCTGCTCGGCATCCAGGCGATCACGAGCGGCTCGAACATCGGCGAGGGCGTGCGCGCGGGATTCCGCAAGCTGTCGAAGAAACGTCAGCAACCGCTTGAGACCGCTCCCGAGCACGAGGGCGCGGACACCACCGCACTCGACGTGTTCGCGGTGCCCGAGGCCTCGGAACCCGTTCCCGCGGACGCCGCTCCGGTGCTCGAGGTGCAGGGTCTGGGCGTGCAGTTCGGCTCCCTCAAGGCCAACGACGACGTTTCGCTGCGGGTCAGGCCGCGCACGATCATGGGTCTCATCGGACCCAACGGTGCCGGCAAGTCGACCTTTGTCGACGCGGTCACCGGCTTCCTGCCGCAGCACACCGGCAAGGTGTTCCTCGACGGGGAAGACATCAGCCGCCTCACTCCGGCAGCTCGTGCCCGCAAGGGCTTGCGTCGCACCTTCCAGCAGGATCGCGTGCCGCCGCAGCTCACCGTCGAGGCGTACGTGCGCTTCGTCGCGCGCCGCCGCCTCGATCACGACGAACTGGCCGACGTGCTCGCCTTCATGGGCTGCCCGCCGCCGGAGGAGCACCTCACGAACGTCGATGTCGGCACCCGCCGCCTCATCGAGGTCGCTGCCGCCGTGCTCTCGGGCCCGCGCGTGCTGCTCCTCGACGAGCCGGCCGCCGGCCTCTCGCACGACGAGCACATCCAGTTCGGCGACCGCCTCACCCGGATCCCGTCGCGCTTCGACACCTCGATCGTGATCATCGAACACGACCTCGATCTCGTGCGCTCCGTGTGCACCGAGCTCACCGTGCTCGACTTCGGCAAGGTGCTCGCGCAGGGCGAGAGCGGTGCCGTGCTCGACGACCCGGCCGTGATCGCGGCCTACATGGGAGATGCGGAGACGATCCAATGAGTGAACTGCAACTGACCGGCGTCACCGTCAGCCGCGGTGCGGGGCCCGTCGTCTCCGATGTCGATCTCACTCTCCGCCAGGGCGAACTCCTCGCCCTGGTGGGGCCGAACGGGGCCGGCAAGACCAGCCTCCTCGAATCGGTCTCGGGCGTGATCCCGAACTCGGGCGGCGACATCACCATCGACGGCGAGTCCATCGCGAAGTGGAGCCGCGTGCACCGCTCTCGCAGCGGTATCGCGCACATCGAGCAGGGACGAGCGATCTTCCCCTCCCTCACCGTGCGCGAGAACATCATGCTCACGGCGAAGACCGAGGCCAACCTCGATGAGGTGCTGCAGGCCTTCCCCGAGCTCGAGAAGCGCATCGACTCGCAGTCGGTGCTCCTCTCGGGCGGTGAGCAGCAGATGGTCGTGCTCGCGCGAGCCTTTGCCGCGAAGCCCCGCTTCCTGCTCATCGACGAGATGTCACTGGGTCTCGCGCCCGTCGTGTTCATGCGCCTCCTGCCCCTCATCCAGGGCATCGCGAAGGACGGCGCGGGCGTGCTGCTCGTCGAGCAGTTCACCCACCTCGCGCTCGGCATCGCTGACGAAGCGATGGTCATCGCGAGCGGACACGTCAGCCACCCCCAGGGCCCGGCGAAGACTCTCGAGGACGACCCCGAGATGCTCCGCAAGGCCTACCTCGGCGGCTAACCGTTTCGACGGGAAAGGGGCTCGGATCCTGATGCGGATCCGAGCCCCTTTTGCGTGCCCTGTTCTCTTCTGCCGTCTGCCGGGCGGTCGCAGCGGCCGCAGCGGTGGTGAGAACCGGCCGGAGAGGAGAGAGCGCTCAGAGGCGCTCGAAGACGACCTCGCCGCCGAAGATCGTCAGGTCGACGTTGATGGCGGTGAGCTCGTCGGGGTCGACACTGCCCGAGTCGGTGTCGAGCACGACGAGGTCGGCCGCCTTGCCCGGTTCGAGAGACCCGCGCCACTCCTCGGCGAAGCTCTGCCGCGCGGCGTTGATCGTGTAGGCGCGCAGGGCCGTTGCGAAGTCGATGCGCTGCTCGGGGCCGGAGACCCGGCCGGTGGCCTTCGACTTGCGGCTCATCATGCCGGCGATTCCGGCGAGCCAATCGGGCTGCGTCACCGGCGCGTCCGAACTCGCGCAGAGCGTGGCACCGGAGTCTGCCGCGGAGCGCGTCGGCCACTGTCTCGCTGAGAGCTCTTCGCCCACCACCGTGTCCATGAGGTCGGTGATCTGCGCCTTGATGCCGGGGTTCATGTTGACGCCGTAGCCCCGCTCCCCCAGCTGGGCGAGACGCTCATCCGAGATGAAGTCGCCGTGGATCACGTAGTGCCTGGCGTCGTCGCGCGGGTGCCGCTCGTTCGCCTCGACGAAGGCGTCGACGGTGATGTCGATGCCGTGGTCGCCCGTGACGTGCACGCCGGCCTGCAGCCCGAGTTCGTGGACCTCGGAGATCGCGCGTCTCAGCTCGGTCTCTCGCAGCGGCTCGGTCGCGCCGTGCACGCACAGCGAGCCGTGGCCCTGAGAGGGGCCGTAGGGCTGCCACATGTACGAGGTCTCGTTGGGCGGCACACCGTCTGCGAAGAGCTTCACGCCGATGATGCGCAGCAGCTCGGGATCGGCCACCGGGTGCTCCGCCAGCTGCGCGCGCACCCGATCCCGAAGCCCGTCTGCGGATTCGCCCATGGCGAGCGGCAGCAGCAGCACCGACACTCGCGCGGTGAGTTCGCCCTCGTCGAGCAGTTCCTCGTAGGCGCGGATCGCGCCGCCGCCGAGCGCCCCGCCGAGGATGCCCTCACCGCCCGGGCCGAGCCCGGGCTCAGTGAAGGCGGTGATCCCTCTCGCGTTGAGCCGCCGCACCGCGTCGGCGATGGCCCGCTTACGCAGGGCGTGGTCGGCGCGCGGAATGACGCTCTGCACGAGGTCTTGCGCGCCCTCGCGCAGAATCCCGGTCGCCTCCCCCGCGGCATCGCGGTCGATCACTCCTCCGGCCGGTGCCTCGGTCTCGGATGCGACCCCCGCGACACGCAGCGCGGCGCTGTTCACGCACGCCATGTGCCCCGAGAAGTCCGAGAGGCACACCGGATGCTCGGGGGCGACGGCGTCGAGGTCGGTGCGGTCCGGAAGCGTGCGCTCGCCGGCCAGGCACTCCTCGAGGTAGCCCGTGTCCCAGCCCTGCCCGACGATCCACTCGCCCGCCGGGCGCTCTGCCGCGGTGCGTCGCACCAGGTCGACGATGTCGGCGATCGAGCGCACGTTCGGGTAGGACAGGTCGAGCGAGTACGGCGGGCTGCCCAGGCCCCAGGCGGCCCCGTGCAGGTGGGAGTCGTCGATGCCCGGAAGCACCGCGCGGCCGCCGAGCTCGATCACGTCGGTGTCGGGCGCGATGAGGGCGTCGATCTCGGCGTCGCTGCCGACCGCGAGCACCCTGCCGTCGCGCAGGGCGATGGCCTGCGCGACCCTGAACCCGGCGTCGACGGTGTAGACGCGGCCGTGGCGCAGCACCGTGTCGGCCTGCGTCGCGGCGGCCTCGCGGCTCGCGCGGTGATCCCGAGTCATCCGATCATCCTTTCGGAGTGAGAATCGACGCGAAGAACTCGGTGAGCTCTTCGCGGGCGGTGAGCGGCAGGATCGTCGCCACGTAGTGATCCGGACGCACCACCACGATCGCACCGTCGCGGCTCACGCCGCGCTCCTCGAATATGTCGGCGCGGCCGTCGTCCCCCGGAATCGCTGCCCACATCTTCTCGTAGCTGATCAGCTGGAACGGCCCGCGGCGGGGCAGGAACAGCTGCGGGATTCGTGTCATGTCGACCTCGCGATACCCCTCCTGATACACCGCTTTCACGTCGAAGAGGCTGTCGACATCGGCCTCCGCCGGGGTGAAGCGCCGCACGGGCGAATCGTCGGCGGCGAGCATCCACTCCGCCCAGCTCTCAAGCTCGCTCGCACCCGATCCCGACCCCGCACCCGCGTCGGCGAACGCGTACACGCGGTAGCGCCCGTCGGCCCGGTGGTGGTGCCCCAGGTGCTCTCGCACGCCGTCGGCCACGCGAATGGCCTCGGCCGACTTGAAGCGCTTGCCGATCGGGAAGCCCGTGGCGAGCCCCTGGTGCTCGCCCGAACCCGTGAGCGTAGAGGGCTGGTACTGCGTCATGAACCCGGCCGGGAACTCGGCGGTGGCGATGTAGAAGTCCTCCAGCTCGCGCGGCGACGCGAACTCCTCGGGCTTCTTCGCCATGAGCGTCGACCACTCCTTGTCGAAGTCGATGAGGTTCTGCGCGATGACGCGGCGCTCGTCGGAGTAGGTCTTCAGCAGAGATTCGGGGCTGCGCCCCGAGAGCACGTAGCCGAGCTTCCACGCGAGGTTCCAGCCGTCCTGCAGCGACACGTTCATGCCCTGGCCCGCCTTGGCGCTGTGCGTATGGCACGCGTCGCCCGCGAGGAAGACGCGCGGGGAGCGGTGACCGCCCGGGTGCGCGTCGGCGTCGTCGAAGCGGTCGGTGAGCCGGTGCGCGACCTCGTAGACGCTCCACCAGGAAACGTCTCGCACGTCGAGCGTAAAGGGGTGCAGGATCGCGTTCGCCCGGGCCGCGATCTGCTCGACGGTGGTCTGCCGCACGGCCCCGTGGTCGCTCTCCCCCACGTCGCCGAGGTCGACGTACCACCGCGCCAGGTAGTTGCCCTCGCGCGGGATCAGCAGGATATTGCCGCCGTCGTCCGACTGGATGATGCTCTTGCGGCGGGCGTCGGGGAAGTCGGTGACGGCGAGCGCGTCCATCACGCCCCAGGCGTGCATGGCCTGATCCCCCGCGAGCCTGCCGCCGATCGACGCGCGCACGCGACTGCGCGCGCCATCGGCACCCACCACGTACTTCGCGCGCACCACCCGCGTCTGCCCCTCGTCGGGGCCCGCGGTGCGGCGCAGCGTCACCGCCACCGGGTACTCGGAGTCAGCGGACTCGTCGTCGACCTCGAGCCCCTCGAACTCGTAGCCGTAGTCGACCCGGCCGCGCGCCGGGGAGCGCTCGGCGAACTCCGCCAGGTAGTCGGCCACCCGCGTCTGGTTGACGATCAGCTGCGGAAACTCGCTGATGCCGATCAGGGTATCGGGGGTGGTCGAGCTGCGGTAGATGTTCGCCGGGTTCTCGGGATCGGGTGTCCAGAACTCCGTGTCGACGAGCTGATACGCCTCTTGAATGATCCGGTCGGCGAAACCGAACGCCTGAAAGGTCTCCACGCTGCGCGCCTGGATCCCGTCGGCCTGGCCGACCTCCAGGCGTTCGGCCCGCCGCTCCACGATCCGCGTCACGACGTCGGGAAACTGCGCGAGCTGCGCGGCGGTGATGATGCCGGCGGGCCCCGAGCCGACGATCAGCACGTCGACCTCTTCCGGCAGTTCGGCCGGGCGGTCGAGGCCGACCCCCGCGGCGGGTTCGATGCGCGGGTCGACCGTCGTGTATCCGCTGTAGTGAAACTCCATCGTTCTTCGTCCTCCGTCGTCGGCTTCGCCGGCCCTGTCGGCCGGAACTACATTCCCAGGCCCGCGTGCTCGAATGCGATGGTCGGCAGATCGACCACGTGCGCTCCGCCGTCGACCAGCAGCACGGCTCCGGTCATGTACGACGACTCGTTCGATCCGAGGAAGCGCACGACCGAGGCGATCTCCTCCGGCTCGCCCACACGCTTCAGCGGCACGTCGCGGGTCACGCGGCCGTAGGCCTCCTCGCGGCTCTCCACCTCGGGCACGTGCGCCATGAACTCGTCCATCTCGGCGTCGGCCATGGGGGTGCGGGTCCAGCCCGGGCAGACGGCGTTGACGCGCACGCCCTGGGCACCGTAGTCGCGCGCCATCGACCGGGTGAGGCCGATGAGCGCGTGCTTGGTGGTGGTGTAACCGGCGACCTTCGGGCCGGCGAAGTGGCCCGCGAGCGACGAGATGATGACGATCTGCCCCCTGCTCTCGATGAGCGACGGCAGCGCCTCGCGCGACATCACGAAGGCCGTGGTGAGGTTCACCTTGATCGCCATCGCCCAGTTCTCATCGTCGGTGTCGCCGACGTTGTTGAATCCGTGACCGCCCGCATTGGCGACCAGCACGTCGATGCGGCCGAACTTCTCCAGGATGAGCGTGATGGCCGAGCGCACCGATTCGCCGTCCGAGGCGTCGGCGACGATCGCCGTGCCGCCGACCCTGCCCGCGACCTCCTCGATCGGTTCGGGACGACGACCGATCAGCACCACATTCGCACCCTCGCTCGCGTAGCGCTCGGCGACCGCAGCGCCGATGCCGGTTCCGCCGCCCGTGATGACGACCACGCGCCCCTGAACACCGCTGTTCTGAGTTGTCATTGAGGTTCCCTTCTCGAGGTTTGCTGCTGCGGGCCCACACGACCCCGATCCTCATCTTCCCCTGTTCCCTCGCGGGCCGGGATCCGCTGCACGCTCACAGCGCAGCACTCTTCGCGCAGAGTCAACATCTGCTGCGCGGCGCTTGGCATACTGGAGTCACGGGCGCTCCCGCCGGTGCGGCGCGCCCAAACGCACGCCTCACGAACGGAGTCAAAGATGACCACTCATCCCGATCTCATCCTCACCGGAGGCCGCGTGTACACGGTCGATCCGGAGCAGCCGTGGGCGGAGGCGATCGCCGTCACCGACGGCCGCATCTCCGCTGTCGGCGGTGCGGAGGAGGTCACCGCACTCGCGGGGCCCGAGACCGAAGTGCGCGAGCTCGACGGTGCCTTCCTCATGCCCGGCCTCGCCGACGTGCACAACCACCACTTCGTCGCGGGCAAGGAGGAGCTCTTCGAGCTGCGACTGCCGTTCAGCGCCCACCTGCCCGAGATCATCGTGGCGGTGCGCGAGTATGCCGACACGCTGCCGGCCGACGCGTGGGTCGTGGGCGGCCCCTGGGCGAGCGACCGGCTGGGCGAGCTGAACAACGCCGAGGCGCTCGCCGAGCTCGACGCGGCGAGCGGCGGTCGCCCGGTGATTCTCGGGGACGACTCGCACCACAACCGCTGGGTCAACACGCGGGCGATGGAACTCGCCGGCGTCGAGGCAGGCCAGCCCGGCGTGGTGGTCGACGCCGAGGGCCGCGCGACCGGCGTGCTGCTCGAGGCCGCGGGGATCCCGGTGGCCCGCGCCGAACAGGCCGTCGGCGGCCTGACGCCCGAGCAGGATCGCCTGGCCGTGCAGCGCGCCGTCGAGATCACCAACTCCTACGGCATCACGGCGTTCCAGGACGCGGGCGTCTCGACGCACATCCTCGAGGCCCTGCGGTCGCTCGACGCCGAGGGCGAACTCAACACCTGGGCCGTCTCTTCGATGCTCATCAACGACGACATCTTCGGCTTCGCCACCACCGGCGAAGATCTGGTGTTCGACGGCGAGCGCTTCCGCACCGAGCACCACCGCCCCGACTTCGTGAAGATCTTCCTCGACGGCGTGCCGCCCACCCGCACGGGTGCCTTCCTCGAGCCCTACCTGCCCGACGACGTGCACGGCGACCACTACCACGGCGAGACGCTGCTGAAGTTCGACGAGCTCACCGACTGGCTGCGCCGCGTCGCCGACGTCGGCATCTCGGCGAAGATCCACTGCACCGGCGATGCCTCGGTGCACGAGGTGCTCAACGCGGTCGAGACGCTGCGTAACGAGGGCTACACCGAGACCCGCTACCAGGTGGCCCACGGCCAGTTCGTGCACCCCGACGACATCGAGCGCTTCGCGA
Source organism: Leucobacter sp. (assembly GCA_047973175.1). GTDB lineage: Bacteria > Actinomycetota > Actinomycetes > Actinomycetales > Microbacteriaceae > Leucobacter. The sequence goes on along the minus strand of JBKEBN010000137.1, from coordinate 28,449 downwards.
CCCTGCGGGTCGACGCCGACATCTGCCCCTTCATCTGGGTGCCGGGGCCGATCGTCGAGGCGATCCGCCAGGTGCTGCCGCGGGAGCGCGCCGACAAGATTCAGCCGAACCGCTCGCTGCTCGACGCCGGGGCCAACGTCGCCGGCGGATCCGACTGGCCCGTCGCCACCTCGCCGAACGCGTGGGAGGGCATCCACGGCCTCGTGACCCGCGAAGATCCGAGTGGAACCTACCCGGGCACGCTGTGGATCGAGCAGGCGATCACGCTCGAGGAGGCCATCGCCGCCTTCACCATCGGTGCCGTCACCGCGATGGGGCTCGCCTCCGAGACCGGCACGCTCGAGGTCGGCAAGTCGGCCGACTTCGTGCTGCTCGACCGCAACCCATTCGAGCACCCCGCCAACCAGCTCGTCAAGACCACGGTCGACGAGACCTGGTTCTCGGGTCGTCGCGTGTTCAAGCGCGACTGAGCGGATCCCCCTCCCCGTCATCCTGCGCGAGCGAAGCGAGTCGCAGGATCCACACGAAAGAGACCAACATCATGCATAAACTCACCGTGCTCTACCCCGAACCCACCGACCGCACCGCCTTCGAGCAGTACTACCGCAGCACGCACCTGCCCCTCTGCGCCAAGCTCCCCGGCGTGCAGGAGATCAGCTACTCGCTGAACCTCTGCGAGCCGGGCGACGGCCCCTACTACGCCATCTTCCAGGCGACCTTCGCCGACCAGGCCGCGCTGGGCGCTGCAATGGCGTCGCCCGAGGGGCAGGCGGTCGAGGCCGACGTGCCGAACTACGCGACGGGCGGGGCGATCGTGTTCCCCTACGCCGCCGAGGTGCTGGATCTCGGCTGAGCTTCTCACCACTGACCGAATCGGTCGCCCTTTGTCCGCTTAAGATCGAGTTTTAAGCGGACAAAGGGCGACCGATTCGGTGTGAGGGGGCGACTCAAGACCTGGCAGGGATCATCAACCAGTCGATGTCCTCCTGACATCTGTCTGTCAAGCCGACCGAGGAACTCGCTGCAGAGGCAGTACTCCAGCCAAAGAAAGTAACACCATCAAGGCAACTGTTGCGACTAGCAGGAAACTGACCTGCAGGCCAAGCGCAATTTCCGCAGCAAGCACGACAGCGGGTAGCAGTGCCAATGCCAGAGAAGAAAGCAGCGGAGAAGCGATCATGACGCCTGCTTGTAACAGTAAGATCGGTACCGTTATACACAAAACTGCCAGCACAGCTGAGTGCAGAATGTCCGATAGATCTGTCGGATTTCTCGAAAGGTCAACGAAGGCCAGCATTCCGCATAGCAGCCAGGCCAAATAGAAACGCACAGAAGCTACCTGTAAGGAATCATAGTTGCGTGCGGCGAGATGTTTCGAGAGAAACAGTACCCCAACCGCACAGATGCCGGCCAGGAGACTCAATAACAGCCCAAGAAATACAGACAAGCCGTCTCCGTATAGTTCTGCAGGAAGCGCCTCTTCTACCTCTGACAAGATCACGATCACCACACATACTGCTGCGGAGAAGACGAGCACGGGTTGCACCAGCGATCTACTCGTAACCTGCCTTTGGAAAAACAGGACTAGCACGACCAGCACTGGGCCAATACCGACGTCAGTGACCGTTGCAGCCGTTGCAGGAATCATGGTTACCGCAAGATAGAAAGACACAAACGCACCTGCGGTAGCCAGGTTCAACAGTATTGCCAAACCCAACGGTAGCGGCCTAGCCGCAGAACGATCAGCTACTGTTCGCACTCGAACAATAGTCAATGAAACAATAGTCGCGAAGAAGAAGGCAAAGAATGTAGTCAGCGTGGCAAGTCGAGTCGGCACCCACTGCCCTATCATTGCAGTTCCAATTCCTTGCCAGATGACCGCGACGAATACTAACATCGCACCGAGCGTGGCCCTAGACAGCGTCCACTCCAGTATGAAGAGGCACCCGATAGTGCGTAAGATCACTGACGACAAGGCCCACTTGGAGAACGATCGCGCGAATGTAATTTACGATCGGAAAAGTATCACTCGTTACTGCTCCCACGCCCCAAACAGGCATCGAACAGTTAGCCACACGCAGGTCCGCACCGATTCTTAGTTTGTCCCCCACGTTCGTGGACAAAATGGCATTGCTGTCAAATGACCACTGTGTTGCCAAATTCCCCATTGCTTGAACAATGAGATCAAAGTCTTCCTCTCCGTCCTCAAAAGTAACATGCCACGCATCGTTCAGATGCGAAAATTCGAGCGGCTCACTTTGAATGAAGAGCCGGGACTGTTGAGCAGCATTGATTAGCTCTATCGCGCTTTCCACTGGGATAGCAGATATATACCTACTCAGTCGCGTGTCCAACGTAATCTTGAGCTCTTTTCTACGTTCTTGATCCAAGAGCGGCCAGAATAAATTGGCCCAGTCGATAAAGGGCCCGACATAGTCCTGCCATTCGTCGCTTCCGACAAGTGCCTCATGCAGTTCAAGCTCCAAGAGTTCAATTGCACTTGATGCAAATACTTCACCTTTTGAAAGAATCTTTGCCGAGCGATCAAGTAAACGATCCGTGCTGCTCGACGCATTCAGAAAGTCAAAGGCCGAGCGCATAGGGTCCGGCATCTTTCCCATAGTCGAAAGTTGGTCCAAGCGACACAGATTCGTACGCACTGAAGGCAATTGACCAGAAGGACTCGCGAGCACGACCCGATTCCCATATCTGAGCGCAGATTTGGCAAGGTCGATAGCAGAAAGGTTTGTACCAAGCACTAAGACCGAGGAACAGCGCTTTGACCGCATAGCGGTTAACGCAGCAGGATCATAGGCTGCAAAGATAGGAGCGCCGTTCAGCTGTTTCCGACTGATGCCGTCAGCCAAACGAGGTTCCCCTGACCCAGTACAACAGGATAACCGCGTCACTCTCAAAACTGTTCCCGTCGCCTAAGCGCACCTCACAAGTTAACCCATCGAGCTCTCGAACCGAAGTCATCTCCCCATAGATGACTTCGAGTTTTACTCCCGTTTTCTTAGCAAGCGCGACCGTGTCAAGCCAGACTTGCTCAAGATAGTTACCGAAACAGGCTCTAGGAGCGAAATCCGCTTCTGAACAGAAAAATGTTTCCTTTAACCAGATGGTGTAGTCGTCAGGCTCACCAACCTTCAACGACATAGTTGAATTTGCTGTATTTGCCAGATACCACTGCGGTGCGTCGGTAAAAGCAGGTGAAGTGGCGACAGATTCACGGGTCAGAATAGTGACATCCCCCACTTCCTTCCGAACAAGTTCTCGGGCCATTGCAACACCGGCCACTCCCCCACCAACGACCAGAACCCTCACCGCTTCCTCCCCTTCGGAGAAGCACTGATGCGATATATCTGCCCGCTAAGCTCAACTGCCCTTGCCAAATCAAGGTCAGATTCCACGCGCGTACGCTCTTCAGAGGCAAAGAAAGCAAGACCATAAGAGCCTGTCGTAACCCTTTTCTGTGAGGAAAATAGACTACCAATGGAGAGCTCACCGTAAATCCCTTGGAAGGTGGAGAGCATTTCTATCTCTTGCCAGTTTGCGGATAACAGAAGACCCTCTTCCGTAGGCTGCGGCATGTGCCATCCCACGCACCCCGATCCCCTGGCCCGTTCGAGCGCCAATGCGGCCGCCTCCGCTCCCCCTGCTATAGCAGCAGCCCACACAGAAACCTGACTGTAGCCCCTTGATACCAAGTAAACATCATCAGGCACAGTCGGCCCCATCGAACGACCATTGAACTCAATCAACACCCATTCCTCGTCTTGCAGCCGCATTTCCACATGAGATGCACCAAAAGCAACTCCGAGTGCGTCATTTACAATACAAGTAAAATTCTTTGCACTTTCAAATAACTTACCTGACATTGGAAGCGTAATAGCGTTATAAATCTGAGGCCTATCAAGGCTCTCATCAATTCCGTACCGGAAGAACTCTGTAACATAGTGCAATCCATCAACGGTCACAGTATTTAAGAAATACTGCGTTCCAACAATGCGTTCCTGGATAGTAATACGAGAATTAATCGTTCCAAGCAGATTCCTCTCCCCTAAAAGTGACCGAACCGCATTAAAAACATCTTCTCTGCTGAAACATATAAAACAGCCATCACTTCCAGCACTAGCACTTGGTTTAACCACAACACCATTGGGTAAATCTTTGAGACTGCACCAAATCTCATCCACTTTACCCAGAGCGTCAACGGTCCAGGTTTGTGGCACCTTCACTTCAGTGTTAGCGACCGCTTCCGCCATCCCCGCCTTATCCCGTCGAGCCCAGATTTGGTCTGGATGACTAACAGGAAGGCCTTCGCGAGCAGACAGCACTTCTGCCGCAACAACACCGAAGTCGCTCCCTGCGACAATTGCGTCAAACTCGCCGGTTTCAGCCAGCTCAATTACCTCTTTATCCAAAGATACGGACATCCAGTTCTCGTGAGCCACAGCCGCTATTTTTTGAGAATACTCAGTCACATCGCATCCAACTAAACACAGATGCGCCACAAGTTCTGGACCACTCGACAGCGGATCAATAACCAAAACCTTCATTACACAGAACCATCCAGATGTATTCACACGGATCAACAAACCGTACTGCGCAGTCAATTTACCCAAAGTCAAGGCGGGCTCAGTTACTGCACTAGCCAGTTTTGGCCTACGAGCCAAGAAGGTGACGCAGATCACCCACAGGTTCAATTATACCGTATTTTTGCATTCCTTACTCTCAAATGTTCATTAAATAGCGACACAGGCGAGTACTACGTCGCAAGGAGTGGGAGGACCAGCCCCTAGCCAAGTGAAGGAGAAGGCCTCACTGATACAGAAACAGTAAGAGCGCATCGCCTCTTTCGTAACTGTCACTGTCGAAACTCGCGCGGAAGGTGAACAGCGTGCCGGGTGGGATCGTCTTCAGCCGCGCCATCGCGGCGGTGATGACCCCGAGCGTTCCCTCCGATCCGACGAACAGGCTGGCGAGGTCGAGCCTCATCACGTTCTTCCGGGTGCGGGCACCGGTGCGGATCACCGTCCCGTCTGCGAGCACCACCTCGAGCTCGGCGACCGCGTGGCGCGTGACGCCGTGCGCGACGCAGCGGAGGCCGCCGGCGTTGGTCACGATGTTGCCGCTGACGGTCGAGACCTCGACGCTCGCGGGATCCGGCGGGAAAACAGCCCATGCTCGCCGGCCGCCCGATCGAGCTCGGCGGTGATCACTCCCGCCTGCACGTCGGCGAGCTTGTTGACCGGGTCGATGTCGACGATGCGGTTCATGTGCCCCAGCAACAGGATCAGACCGCCCGGATACCCGACGGCTCCCCCGGAGACTCCGGTGCCGGTGCCGCGCACCGCGACGGGAACACCGTGCCGGTGCGCCCAGGCGAGCGCCTTCGATACCGTCCAAGATCGAGCACGCGACTCGGCAGCACGTACTCGCGACGTTGCGCGCGCAGCTTCCGGAGCGCGCCGAGGGCTGATCGCGGTCGCACCGGGTGAGCGAGGGGCGGGGGAAGCCGCGATCGGAACCGAGACATCAACGCGCCTGAGCGGCCGTGGTTTCGATCGCGGCCTTCGGTCTTCGCTCAACCACCTAGAAAGGGCCGACCCCCGCTCAACCAGCGTGGTGAGTTGATTGACCGCAGCGCCATTCGCTGGTCGAATATGTACCCTAAACCAAGGGTGTAACGTGCATTTCCGACCAGGGAATGAGGCATGAGGAACGGGGAAGGGGCACTGGTTTCGACCGCGGCCTCCGGCCTCCGCTCAACCACCTAGAAAGTGGTCCGGCCCCCGGCTCAACCACCTATGAGGTGAGGGCGGCCGCGATCCGGGCACCGGACGCCAGCAGTTCTTCGTCGCAGCCGGGCACGCCGTCGAGCAGCAGCCCGCAGCCGGATCGCCCGCCCAGCCGCCCGAGCGGGAGCGACAGGCTCGGCGATCCCACCACGGTCGCGAGCCGCACGAACGTCGTCAGCACCCCGAAGAGCTCGTTGCGCCCCGGTATGGGGAGTTCGAGCACCGAGTCGATCAGCGGGGCCTGGATCGGCACGGTCGGTCGCAGCACCGCGTCCAAACCGTGTCGGCGCAGCAGCGAGAGGTAGGCCGAGCGCGCCCGCGCGCAGTCGTTGCCGAGGCGGTGCCACTGCTCGGTCCAGACCCCGCCGGCGGTCGTTTCGAGGCTGCCCTCCAGCATGTGTGCCACGTGCGGATCGACGAGCCGATCCATCACCGCCTCGAGCGAGGGCAGCCGCTCGTCGCTGCTCAGATAGCTCGCGAGCGAGGGCACCAGCTCCTGCGCTCCGAGCAGGGGTTCGAACGCGGTGACCTGCCGATCGAGCGACGAGAGATCCACCGGCACGAAGACGATGCCGCTTGCGCCGCGCAGGCGACGCAGCGCCTCCCCCACCGCCGCCGCGGTCTCGGCATCGCAGCGGTCGAGATCGGCGGCATCGACGCCGATGCGCAGCGGTGCGCGGGGCTCGGGATCGATAACGCCGCCGTTCAACGCGGGGCCATCGATCCCGACCCCCGAGCCGGCGCGATCACGGGCTGAGCCGGGCTCGCCCGCGGTGCTCGCCGCAGCGCCCGCGAGCACCGCGTCGAGCAGCCGCAGCAGGTCGAGGTCGGCAGTCATCGGCCCCACGGTGTCGCGCGAGAACGCGATGCTCGCGACGCCGTCTGCCGGGTACCGGCCCGTGCTCGGCCGGTACCCCCAGATGTCGTTGAGGGCGGCCGGGATGCGGGTCGATCCCCCGGTGTCGCTGCCGAGGCCGCAGGCGCAGACGCCCGCGGCGACCACGGCCGCGGTTCCGCCGCTGGACCCACCGGCGACGCGACCCGGCAGCACCGGGTTGCGCACGGGGCCGAGCGCGGTGTGCGTCGAGGTCACGCCCAGGGCGAGCTCGTGCATGTTGGCCTTGCCGATCACCACCGCTCCGCGCGCTCGCAGCAGCGCGACCGCTCCCGCGTCGCTGCGAGGCACGAAATCCGCGAGCGCCGGAGTCGCCGCAGTTGACGGCAGACCGGCGACGTGAATGTTGTCCTTGACCGCGATGGGCAGACCGAGAAGGGGATCCCTCGCACCCGTCGCGCTCAGATCCGCGCCCGCGGCCTCTGCACGCTCGGCTCCCGGCCGGGCCTTGCTTCTCCCCTCGGCGTCGGGGCCGTCGGAGAGCCGCTGCACGCGGGCCAGCTCCCGCTCGATGCGCGCCGGATCGGCGACGGTGACGAAACCGCCGGCTTCGGCTGCGCGGGCGGCTTCCCACGCCCGCAGAACGGCCTCGGAACCCGAATCAGCATCCTCGCTCATCGGCCCATCGTATCCCGAGTCGGAGCAGCGTCGAAGTCCTCCCCGCAGCGAATCGCGTGCGACCGGAACGCGACTCGGAGATTCGCCCGATCCGCTGCGGAGAAGACTCCCGCCCCGCGCATCCCAGAACCGACTTCAATATATAAAAAATATAAAGACATTGTTGTGCTATAAAAGCTATAAACAACGCATCGCGCAGGAGGCATCGTGGACAGCCCCTTCCGCCCCGGCTTCGGGAAGAACCCGCCGCACCTCGCCGGGCGCAGACGCGCCCTCGAGCAGTTGCGGTCGGGCCTGGAGATCGGCCAGTGGCCTCAGGAGCGCGGAATCCTCATGACCGGCCTGCGCGGCGTCGGCAAGACCGTGATGCTGAACCACGGAGAGGATCTCGCGCTGAGCGCCGGGTGGAGAGTCGTTTCCGAGACCGCGTCACCGGGCTTCCTGGAGCGCATCATCGGTGTGCACCTGCCCGCGATCCTGAACGAACTCCGCCCGGGCCCGGGCTTCCGCGTCACCCAGGTGTCGGTCGCATCGCTCGGCAGCATCACGATCCAGTACCCGAACGGTCGTGAGGAGACCCCCACGTTCCGCGGCATGGCCGCCGAGATCACCCGTCTGCTGGGCGGTCGCGGCGGCCTCCTGTTCAGTCTCGACGAGGTGAGCTCCGCCTCCGCGTCAGACTTCGCGGTCTTCGCCGGGGAATACCAGCACCTCGTGCGCCAGGACGCGGAGGTGGCGTTCATCGGGGCCGGCGTGCAGGGCGAGATCAGGAGGCTGCTCGCGACCAGCTCGGCGACGTTCCTGCGCCGCTGCGCCGAGGTGCGCATCGGGATGCTGAGCTACGCGCAGACGCGCGACGCCTTCGAGGGGCCCATCCTCTCGCACGGGCGCACCGTGAGCGAGGCGGCGCTCGAGCACATGACGCTCGCCTCGCAGGGCTATCCGTTCCTGGTGCAGTCGATCGGCGACATCGCCTGGCGACGCAACGGCGAGGCGACCGAGATCAGTCTGGCCGACGCGCGATTCGCGCACCGCCGCGCCCGCATGTCCATGGGCGGCTTCATCCACCAGCCGGCGCTCTCGGGACTCTCGAAGACGGATCACAGCTTTCTCGCCGCCATGGCGCACGACGACGGGCCGAGCCGAATCGAAGACGTGCGCCGCCGCATGGGCAACGTCAAACCGGGCTACGCCGCGATGTATCGCAGCCGCCTCCTCGACGCCGGCGTGATCGAGGCCACCGGGCACGGTGCCGTCACCATCTCACTGCCGTACATGCGGGAGTACCTCCGCGATCACGTCGTCGCGAACGCCGCCAACGACAACACCCGGGAGGCCGAGGGCTTCCCTCCGCCGCCCGCGCTCGACTGAGCCCGCAGTCGCCCGCGCGCAGTCGCCCGCGCTCAGTCGGCGATCTCCGCCACCGCCCGATCGATGCGCCGCAGCACCGTGCGGTCGTGCCGCGAGCGAGCTCCCGGCACGTACCTCAAACGTGCGATCTCACCGCCGGAGAAACGGAACGAGCGGTGCCTCTCGTGCAGCTCCCAGTCGACGGGACCGCCGTAGTCGTAGCCGACGCTGATGCCGGTGAACGGGGCCATGCCGAGCAGCATGGGCACGGCCGAGATCTCCGCGACGAGTTCGCCGTCGACCTCGAGCCGCAGCCGCCAGCGCAGTTCGTCGAGCTCGTCGACGCGCAGCAGCAGTTCGTGCGGCCCCGACCGCAGAGCGCGTCCGCGCGCGCGATGCATATCGCCGTAGGCGTTGTAGGCCAACAGCGGCGCGCCGTCCTCGATCGCGAGGAGGTAGCCCCCGCCCTGGTCTCCGTGAGACACGATCACGCCGGAGGCCGCCTCCCCGAGCTCGACCGACGCCTCCACGACGAAGGACTTGAGCACGGTCAGCTGCGCCGCGCGGAATCGCTCGAGCGGCGGCCTGAACGGGATCAGCGTCACCGGCTTCGCGAGGGAGGCCTCGGTCTCGGGCCGATTGGTGTGCAGCGTGCCGTCGTCGTCGAGCGGGAAGACGGCGTTCTCCCAGGCCTCCTCTCGCCAGAGTTCGGCGAGCTCGGCCACCCGGTCGGATTCCACGGCGGCGAGATCGCGGGTCTCCGTCGGATCGTCGGCGAGGTGGTACAGCTCCCAGGTTCCGCCTGAGCCGCCCTCCTGCCGGCTGGGCGCGATCGGCGAAACCGCCTTCCACTCCCCGTCGATCATGGCCCGACGCCCCACGCACTCGAAGTGCTGCTGCTCGCGACCGACTGCCGAGGGATCCCCCAGCGCTTCGGCGACGCTGCGCCCGTCGGGCTCCTGCACGGGTTTGCCGCGCAGCTCAGTCAGCGGTCGAACGCCGGTGAGATCGAGGATCGTCGGAGCGAGGTCGGACACGAACACGAACTGCTCTCGCAGACCGCGCTCGCCCACGGGCGAGGCCGGCCACGACACGATGAGCGGGGCGTGCACCCCTCCCTCGTAGGTCGACGACTTGAAGGAGCGGAAGGGCGTGTTCGACACCCGCGCCCAACCCGTCGGGTACTGGTTGAAGACCTTGGGCCCGCCGATGTCCTCGATCTCACGGGGCACATCGCGCACCCAGTTCTCGGGAAGCGGCGCTGAGTGGCCGAACTGCGCGAAATAGCTGCGCGTGCCGCTCGGACCGCCCTCCGCCGTGCCGCCGTTGTCGCTCGCGAGCACGACGATGGTGTTCTCGAGTTCGCCGAGCCCTTCGAGGTGGGCGAGGAGACGGCCGACGCTCTGGTCGACCTCGTCGACGGCCGCAGCGTACACCTCCATGTGGCGCGCGAACAGCGCGCGATCCGCCTCGCCGAGATCGCTCCAGTTCGGGATCCGATCGCCGTCGGCGATCGCGTCGGCCGGAAGTTCCGCGTGCTGCGGCACGATCCCGAGCTCCCGCTGTCGCTCGAAGCGCGCCTCGCGCAGCGCGTTCCAGCCCCCCTCGTAGCGGCCGCGATGACGCTCGATGTCGGCTTCCTTCGCCTGAATCGGCCCGTGCACCGAGGTGTGAGCGTAGTAGAGGAAGAACGGTTTGCCCGCGTCGTTGACCCGCAGCTCGTCGATCATCGCGAGCGCCTCGTCGGTGAGCTCGTCGGTCAGGAAGTATCCCTCGGGAAACTCCGGCACGTCGACCACCGAGTTGTCGCGCACCAGGCGGTGCGGGTGGTACAGCGACGTGAAGCCGTCCATGCTGCCGAAGTAGCGGTCGAAGCCGCGCTGCAGCGGCCACGACGACTTGTCTGCGGCGTCGTGGAGGCGCGACTCGAGGGTGAGGTGCCACTTTCCGACGGCGAAGGTGGCGTAGCCGCCGGCCCGCAGCGACTCCGCCAGCGTCGGGGCGTTCTCCGGCAGTTCGCAGGTGAAGCCCGGATAGCCCGGATCGGTGTGGGCCACGAAACCGAAACCGGCGCGGTGCGGGTTGAGGCCGGTCATGAGCGCTGCCCGGGCGGGCGAGCACATGGGGGCCGTGCGATAGTTCGTGAAGACCCACCCGCCCCCAGCCAGCCGGTCGATGTTCGGCGTCTCGATCTCGCTGCCGAACGGCCCCAGGTCGCTGAATCCCAGGTCGTCGATCAGCATCACGATCACGTTCGGCGACCCCTCGCGAGCTGCCGGCCGCTCCCGCCACCAGGGCGTCGATTCGGACACGAACTCGGCCGCCCTGCCGCCGAAGGCCTCGTAGCCGCGCCGCGCCGCCACGTCAACCGGCCTTTCTGATGAGTTCGAGGATCTCGGTGCGGAGCTCGGCGAACTCCGGAACGGATCGGGTGGTGATCTGGTTGCGGGACTCACCGAAATCGATGTCGATGACCCTGGTGACCCTCGCGGGGCGTTCCCCGAGCACGACGACTCGGTCGGAGAGGTACACGGCCTCGTCGATGTCGTGGGTCACGACCACGATCGTCATGCCGAACTCGTCGCGAATCTTGAGGCAGAGATCCTCGAGCTCGAAGCGGGTCTGCGCGTCGACCGACGCGAAGGGCTCATCCATGATGAGCACCTCGGGCCGGTACGCGATCGCGCGAGCGATGGCGACGCGCTGCTGCATGCCGCCCGACAACTGCCACGGGTACTTCTGCTCGGCCCCCGCGAGCCCGACGGCCGCGAGGGCGGAGGATATGCGCTCCTCCTGCTCGGCCCGGGGCAGGCGCAGGTGCTTGAGCGGGAGCCGCACGTTCTTCTCGACCGTGAGCCACGGCATGAGCGAGCGCGTGTACTCCTGAAAGACGAGCGCCATCTCCTCGGGCGGGCCGTCGATGTCCTTGCCGTCGATCTGCGCCGATCCCGAACTGATCGACTGCAAGCCCGTGAGGCACTTCAGCAGCGTGGTCTTGCCGATACCCGACGGACCGACGATGCACAAGATCTCGGCGGCGGCGACGTCGAAGGTGAGATCCGCGATCACCGGGACCGCGCCCTTCTTAGTGTCGTAGCTTTTCGCGAGACCGCGCACGCTCAGGCGGACCGGGGCCTCGGCAACCGAGCCGGTAGTGGGAGTGATGTTCATAGGTTCTTCTCCTGCTGTCGGATAGCGATGTACCAGCGCAGCACCCGACGCCGGAACAGTGAGAGGAGGGCGGTCGCGAGGTAGCCGATGACGCCCAGTACGAGGATCCCGACCCACATGTCGGCGATCATGAAGGACTGCTGCGCGAGCAGCGTCTGCGCGCCCAGACCGCTGGAGGACCCGAGCATCTCAGACGCGATCATCACCACGAACGCGGTGATGAGGCTCACCTGCATGCCCGAGAGGATGCGGGGGCTCGCCTCGGGCAGCGCGATCTGGAACACCCGATCCTGCCAGCCGAGACGGTAGCTGCGCCCCACCGCTCTGCGGTCCGGATCGGTCGCGTGGATGCCGTCGATCGTGGAGATCAGCACCGGGAACAGCGCTGACAGCGTGATCGCGAGAATGCGGGTCTCGTTGCCGAACCCGATCAGCGACACGAAGATCGGCACGAGCGCCACGGGCGGAATGGCGCGGAAGAAGTGGATCGTGGGCTCGATCAGCCACGACAACCACCGCACCATGCCCAGCACGATCCCGAGCAGCACCCCGATCACGCACGCGAGTACGAAGGAGAATACGAGGTTGCCGACGGAGGCCCCCACGTCTCCCCAGAACGTCGGCGTCTGCGCGAGCGCGGCCATGCGCTCCAGGATCGTCTGCAGCGGCGGGAAGAACGTGTTCGTCGAGCCCGCCGACACCACCCACCACAGGGCGAGCAGCAGGATCGGCACCGCGATCTCCGCGCCGATGAGCACCCACTTGGGCAGGCCGCTGCGCTTCTGACGACGCGCCTCGCGCGTGCGGATCAGCACCGTCGACGTCACCGACATCACACCACCTGCTTTCGATACTGAGGATGCCAGTGCAGCAGCCTGCGCTCACCCCACTGGCTGAGCCCCTGCACGATCAGGCCGAGGATACCCAGGATCAGCACGTAGGCGAACAGCTGGTTCTGGTTGCCCGAGATCTGCGTCAGCAGCAGGCTCTGCCCCAGGCCGGGGCCGCCGCCCAGCAGCCCCGCGACCACCGCGACGATGAGGGCCGTCGGAGCGGCCACGCGCACCGCGGTGCCGATGTACGGGAGCGCACTCGGGAGCACGATGTCGCCGAGAATCGCTGGCCGGCTCAGACCGTACGACTGGCCGGTGGCCTTCGCCACGGGATCCGTGTCGAACACCCCCGCCGAAGCCTGCACCACGATCGACACGAAGCAGCCGATGAACACGAGGAAGACCCCCATGCCGGCCGTCGGGCCGAGCACCAGCACGACCACGGGCAGGATCACGATCGGCGGAATCGGCTTCAAGAACTCCAGGGGCACCCGGGTCGCGTGCATCGCCAGGGGCGACACCCCGATTCCGATCCCGAGCAGCACGCCGGCGACCGTCGCGATCACGAGCCCGAGCAGCGCCATGTAGACCGTGTCCCACAGGGCGACCCACATCTCGGAGGTGCCCAGCAGCTCGAACATCGCCTTGATCGCGTCGAACGCGGTCGGGAGCGGCGAGTCGGCCAGAGGCCCGGCCGCGGCAGCGAACTGCCACAGGCCGAGCGTCAGCGCCGCTCCCACTATTCCCACGCCGTAGCGGATAAGAACCGAACCGTTCATGACCGATCGCTTTCCGCCGTTCCCTACTTCGCCACCGGAATGATGACGTCGCCCACCTCGGTGCCGTCGGGGAGGAAGCCGATCTCGACCAGGTTGTCGGCGATGATGTCGACGTTCTCCTGCGTGACCTCGGTGGGCCAGTAGATCTTGCCCGCCTTCTCCACCGGAATATCGAGACCGGCCACCTTGATACCGGCTTCGATCGACTCGTCGAGGTGCTCATTGGCGTACTCGTTGGCCTGCAGCATCGCTCGCTGGAAGCCCGCGACGACTTCCGGCTCATCGCTCTCGAACTTCTCACTCGTCAGCCAGAAGCTGCTGGCCCCCGGCCCGAAGAATGCGGTGGCGGGAGACGCGATGCGCTTCATACCGTCTTCCTCGGCGCGCAGCGTGAACGGGTTGACGGGCACGGCGGCGTCGACCTCGCCGTTCTTCAGAGCCTCACCCATCGAGGTGAAGTCGAGCGCGACCCAGTTGATCGACTTGGGGTCCACTCCCTCGTCGAGCAGCGCCTTGCTCACGGTCGCCTCCAGGTTCGCCTTACGGGCGTTGACCGCGATCGACTTGCCTTCGAGATCCTTGAGCGAGGTGATGCCCGAGTCGGGAGCCACGTAGACTCCCGTGTCGTCGTAGAGATCGAGTTCGGGCCCGGGCTCCACGTCCTCCGGGAAACCGCTTGCCCCTGCCACGATCTTCACGGGCACGCCCTGGGAGCGCGCATTGACGAACACGACGCCGGGCGAGAAGGCGAACTCCACCTGCCCGCCCTGCAGCGCGGCCACACCGGCCGGAGGGTTGGCGACCGTGACCTGCTCGACCTCGAGGCCCTCAGCTTCGAGGTAGCCCTGCTCATCCGCGATCTGCAGCGCGACGTCGGACATAATGCCGACCGTCGCGACCTTGACTGTTCTGACCTCGCCGTTTGAAGCGGCCTCCGTCGTCTCCTCGCTCCCTGAGCCGCCGTCCGACGAGCAGGCGGTGAGGGCGAGTGCTGCCGCAGCCGCGAGCGCGAGGCCCGCGGCAAGCCGATTGGTCTTCTTCATGTGACGACTCCTTCGTCGGATAGGGATGCGCGAAGAACGAAAGCATCCGAGTTTTTAAACACCATACGGTGACAAAAAGAATAATCTCCAATTGGTCTCTTTTGGTAACAACCGGATAACGATTAATCACCAATTGGTGATTTTAAATCTCGTGTGTTCTCGATATCGCGCCGAAATGGCGCGGTCCGGGCATCATCCCGCAGAGAATCCATAGGAGACAGCGAGCCCATCCCGTCTCCGGGGCCTCTAAAATCGAGGTACGTCCGACGAAAGGGACAGCAGGCCATGCCGAAGATCGTGGATCACGACGAGCGTCGCGCGCACATCGCCGAATCTGTGACGAACATCATCATTCGCGACGGTTTCGATCGCGTCACCATGCGCGAGATCGCAGCGGAGGCGGGCTATGCCCACGGCGCGATGGCGCGCTACTTCCCCAACAAGCAGAGCCTGCTGACCGCAGCCTTTCTGCAGCTGTACTCGCGCTCCAACGAACGCATCAGCAAGAGCGTCGCGGGGTTCAGAGGGCTCGAGGCGCTCGAACGCATGTGCCGGGAGATTCTTCCGTTCGAAGGCCGGGGCGGCCCCCGCCACTCGCGGCTCGTGATCTCCTTCTGGGATCATGCCGCGCAGGACGACGAGCTGCGAACCATCCACCGCGAGAACAACATGCGCTGGCGAGAACTCTTCCGCCGCTTTCTCCTCGAAGCCAGGGATGACGGCGAACTCGCGGATCACGTCGACATCGACACCGCCGTCAACGAGGTGGCTTCGCGCAACGCAGGCTGGCAGATGATCGCGGCCCTGCTGCCCGACATCGCCGGAGACGATCAGCTCGAGCAGGGTCTGCGCGCTCTCATCGACGGGTTGAGCACCGAGCCCGCGCGGGTGGGTGCGCCGTGACGGCATCGGGATCGAAGACCCCGCGGGAGCCAGGAGCTCCGTCTGGAACCCGAGCCGGTGCTGGTGCTGGTGCCGGTGCCGACACCGGTGAACCGACGATGTCGCAGCACTGCTGCGGGCCGTCGCGCACCGACCGGCAGACCTCCCGCCCCGATCCGGAGCCTCCCGGAGTCCGAGGCGACGCAGCGCCCTCCCGTGAAGCGGCCGAGACCGTGCGTACGACCGACTCGCCCTCGGCTGGCCCTTCAGCGTCCCCCCCGCGGCACTCCCTCCACGCGATCGAGCAGTGCCGCGTTCCGGCCGGGAGCTTCCTCATGGGCGACTCCGCGGGCGGCGGGCAGCCCGCCGACGGCGAGGTGCCCGTGCACGAGGTGCGGCTCGAGGCCTTCGACATAGACGCGACACCCGTGACGAACGCCGACTTCGCCTGCTTCGCCGACGCAACCGGCTACGTCACCGATGCCGAGCGATTCGGTTCCTCAGCCGTCTTCCACCTGCTGGTCGATGCCCCCACAGCAGATATCACCGGCCCGACCGCGGCCACCCCGTGGTGGATCGGCGTGCGCGGTGCCGACTGGCGGCACCCCGGCGGGCGCGTCTCGACGACGGAGCTCCTCGGCGACCACCCCGTCGTGCACGTGAGCTGGAACGACGCGGCCGCCTACTGCTCCTGGGCCGGACGGCGGCTCCCCACCGAGGCGGAGTGGGAGTTCGCGGCTCGCGGCGGCCTCTCCCGCGCGATGTTTCCCTGGGGAGAAGCACCCATCGACGGCAGCGACGGGGTATGGCGCGCAAACGTGTGGCAGGGCACATTCCCGGCCCACAACACGGCGGCGGACGGTTGGATCGGCACGGCCCCCGTGCGCAGCTACGCGCCCAACGGCTACGGCCTGTGGTGCGCGGTGGGCAACGTCTGGGAGTGGTGCGCCGACCGGTTCGATCCGGGCTACTACGCGCACTCGCCGCTGCACGATCCCCGCGGCCCCGAACACGGCGACGAGCGCGTGCTGCGGGGCGGAAGCTACCTCTGCCACCCCTCCTACTGCAACCGCTACCGCAACTCCGCTCGCTCGCGCAACACCCCCGACTCGTCGATGGGCAACGCGGGCTTCCGCACCGCGGGGCTTCGAGGCGGTTGAGCGGAGTCGGATCACGACAGGCGGCTGAGCGGAGTCGGAACAGCGGCCCTGCCTGCCGCTGCGCGACTCCGCTCAGCCACCCGTAGCGGCTAGCGCTCGCCGTTCAGGATGAACTTCGAGCCGAGCTCGCCGATGAGGATCGCGGGCGCGTTCGTGTTGCCGGTCGTCACGCGGGGCATGATCGAAGCGTCGATCACGCGCAGCCCGTCGACGCCGTGCACCGACAGCCGCGGGGTGACGACCGCGAGGTCGTCGACGCCCATCTTGCAGGTGCCGATCTGGTGGTGGTAGGTCGCCACCACGTTGCGCACGTAGTTCACCAGGTCTTCGCCGTCGCCGATCTCGGGTCCGGGATACACCTCGGTGGCACCCCAGCCGCCGTCCTCGACGGAGGCGGCGAGCGCGGGCTGACGGCCTATGCTGCGGCACTTGAGCACGGAGGCGACGAGCGAGTCGACGTCCTGCTGCGCGGAGAGCGCCTGCGGGTCGAGCAGCAGCGGATCCTCGGGGTTCGGGCCCGAGAGCTTGATCTCACCGCGCGAGTCGGGCGTGACGAGACCCGCCATGAGCGAAAAGCCGTTGTCGCCCTTGGGCTCGAGGAACTCGCCGTACATGGGCACGGAGAAGTGCAGCGGCTGGGTGTCGGGGCGGTCGAACTTCTCGTCGCTCTTCCAGAAGTGGTGGGTCTGCGTCACCGATACGCCCTCACGGGGCGGGTCGATGGGCCGCTCGGTGTCGAAGATGACGGGGGCCAGGAAGTGATCCTGCAGGTTCTTGCCGACTCCGGGCAGGTCGACGCGCGACTCGATCCCGACCTCGGCGAGCTCAGCGGCCGGGCCGATGCCCGAGCGCAGCAGGATGCGCGGCGAGTCGATGGCACCGGCTGCCAGCACCACCTCGTCGGCGTAGAGTTCGCGCGCCTCGCCGTTCTGCGTGAAGCTCACGCCGACGACCCTGGGGGCCTTCCCTTCCTGACCCGAGTCGGCATCGAAGATGAGCTCGTGCACGTGGCAGCCGACCTCGAGCTTGATGCGATCCCGAATCGGCTTGACGTACGCCATGTAGGTGTTGAAGCGCTTGCCGTCGCGAACGGTGATCTGCATCTTCGACATGCCGTCGACGGTCTTGCCGTTGTAGTCGGGGTTGGCGTACAGCCCCTCCTGCACTCCGGCATCGTAGATCGCCTGCTGCACCGGCTCGAGCTCGTAGTCGTCGGTGACGTCCATGAGGCCGTTCGTGCCGCGCGGGGTGCCGTCGCCCTGACCGGTGAAGTTCTCGATCTCGTCGTAGACGGGCACCACGTCATCCCACGACCAGCCCGGGTTGCCGAGCTCGGCCCAGTGGTCGAAGTCCTGGGGCACGCAGCGCACCCAGATCATCGCGTTGAGCGAGTGCGAGCCGCCGAGCACCTTGCCGCGCGGCCAGTGCAGCCTGCGGCCGTTGGCACCCTCCTGCGGGGTGGTGTAGTAGTCCCAGTCGTCTGCGCTGTGCCACAGCTCCCCCATGCGGCTGGGATCGTGGATCGCCGGGTTGGTGTCCTCCCCGCCGGCCTCGAGCAGGGTCACCTCCACCCCCGCATCCGCCAGGCGACGCGCGACGACCGAGCCGGCCGATCCCGCACCGACCACGATCACACTCTTCGGCACCGCCGCCGAATCAGACTGCTCCGACATCAGATCTCCTCTCAGGCGCGGCCTCGTCGCCGCACATTCCATTTAAGAATCGCACCTCCGCCCCGAAGGGGTCAATAGCCGGTCTCACCTCGTGCCCGCAGAGACAAGCCGGCTTCCCCCTGCCTCAAACCACGGGCGTCGCGCATCATCGGACGATAGCCAGTTTTCGTCTACAATGGAGGAGAAAAAATTCTAGCCGCAGACACCCCCCAGCCCCCGCGAAGGAAACCGCATGCCGAAGATCATCGACCACGATCAGCGCCGCAAGGAGATCGTCGACGTCACCTGGCAACTCATCGTGGAGGGCGGCATCGAGGCGGCGACCATGCGCGAGATCGCCTCGCGCGCGGGCTTCGCGAACGGCGCGCTGAAACATTACTTCTCGGGCAAGGACGCGATCATCGAGGGAGCGTACGAGCGCTCCCTGAACCGCATTCGGGATCGGCTCGAGGCCCACGTCGCGGGCAAGCGCGGCATCGAGGCCCTCGAGATGTCCATGCGCTACACGCTGCCCACCAACGAAGACGCCACCGCCGCCCGCGTGCTGCTCTCCTTCTGGGAGCGCTGCGCGTTCAGCTCCGAGATCGACCACGACTACGGCGAGCACCTCACCGACTGGAAAAACGGCTACGTGCAGTATCTGCGCGAGGGGCGCGAAGACGGCGACATCGTCACCGAGACCCCCGACGAGCAGCTCGTGAGCGAGATCATTCTCTTGAACATCGGTGCCACGGTCGCCCGCGTCGTGAGCCCCGAGCACCTGAGCAGCGCGATCCTCGACGCGCAGGTCACCGATTTCATCGCGCGCCTGCGGAGGCCGTAGGGGTCGCCGCCGCTGACGCCCGATGCCGCCGAACGATTGAGCGGGAACCGTTCGCCGGCTGAACCCACCGGTTGAACTCACCGACCAAACTCACCGGTTGAATATGCACGCTAAGCCGGTGGTTTAGGGTGCATATTCAACCGGCGAACGGGGCGGCAGCGGTTTCGATTCCGCTGCCGCCCCGCCGGCCCCGCTCGACTTCTGCGAGTGGGCTCAGCCGGTGACCGTGAGCCGCCGCACCACGCTGCTGTTCGAGGTCGTGTTCGCGGTGGCGACCGCTTCGACCCTGATCTTGTGCGTGCCCTTCTTCAGCTTCGGCAGCTTGATGTTCGCCTTGCCCGCCTTGTTCACGGTGACGGTCTTCAGTCGCTTGCTGCCGTCGAAGACCCGCACCTTGAACTGCGAGGCCTTCGCCTTCAGGGAGCCCGGGATCGTGACCGCGACCTTCACGGTGGCCTGCTTCTTCGAGCTCACCTTGCTGGCGCGAAGCTTCGCGCTCACCTTGGGCGTGGCCTTGGTGACCTTGACCGTCACGGTCGCCGAGGACGACGCGAGGAGGGTGCCATCACCGGCGTGGGTGTACTCGGCGGTCGCCTCGTGCGTGCCGACCTTCACCGGCTTGCTCAGCGCGATCTTCGCCTTGCCGTCCACGAGCTTCGCGGTGTAGTTCTTGCCCGCGATCCGCAGCGTCGCCTTGCCCGTCGGAGTGCCGTAGTCCGAGGTCACCGTGACCGTCGCGCTGTTGGCACCGTTGTACTTCGTCGAGGACTTCGCGAACTTCACGGTCGTGGTGGTCGGGCAGCCGATGCCGCTCGCGGGTTCGGCGGTCCACGGGGCCTGGCCGAACCGGCACTCGAGCTGCGGAGCGACGGGGCTGTGCGCGGCGAGGTACTCCTCGAGCATGGGGGTCGCCGAGCCGAGATCCTCGATCGTCGGCGCGTCGATCGCACCCGGGAATTCGCCGCCGCCCGCCGGGATCGCGACCAGGTACTCCCTGTCTGCGTCGAGGGCCTCTCCACCGACGGTGACGCTGTGAATGCGCTGCTCGGCGGCGGTGTCGATGCGGTAGGAACCACCGCTGATGTGCGGGAAGGTGCCCGACTCGGCGGGGTACTCCTGCGTCGCGCGCTTCAGGTAGGCCTGCAGCTGCGCACCGGTCATGCGCTTGAGCAGAACGCTCGTGTCGACGCGGGCGATCTCGAGCAGCTGCTGGCGCGTGATGGGCCCGGGCTGAATATTGCCACCGATGAAACCGGCACCCAGCAGGGCGACATCGGCACCGCTGGCCTCGCGAACGGCGTCGGTGAACATGTTGGCCACCTCGGCCTCACCGGTGCGCACCTTGGTGCGGTTTCCGTCGAGGTGCACGCTCGTCGAGCCGATCACCGTGGCGAAGTAGGCGTCGGCCTTCGACTGCAGCTCGCTCAGCGCCGCCTGCGTCGTCGCCTTCGGCGTCACGTCAGCCACCTGCGCCTTGTTGCGCAGCTGCGCCGCGACCCCCGTCACCTCTCCGTCAGTGACAGTGAGGTCCACGCGCCCCACGTAGTCCGAGAATCCGCCGGCCTGCGCGATCAGCGTGCCGTTGGCCATCAGTCCGTCAGGGAAGGGCGTGTGGCTGTGCCCGTCGATGATCACGTCGAAGTCGGTGATCGCCTCGGCGAGCTTCACGCTCGTCATGTCCTTGTCGAGTTCACCGAGGTGCACGAGACCGATCAGCAGGTCGACGCCCTCCGCCTTCAGCTGGTCTACGCCCTGCTGGGCGACCTCGATGGCGTCGACGTATTCGAGGTCGGTCGCGCCCATCGCGGCCGAGAGCGGCGTCGTCACGCCGACGAGCCCGACGGTCATGCCGTTATCCAGCGTCAGTTTGGTGGTGGTGGGGGCGATCGACTCGCCACCGTCCTTGTACACCATGTTGCCGCCGAGGGACGGGTAGTTGAGCGCAGACATCCGCTCCTTGAGCACGGAGGAACCGTAGGTGAACTCGGCGTTGCCGACGGTCGTCGCGTCGAGACCGAGCGTGTTCATCACGGGCACGAGGCTCGCGCCCTGGTCGAACGCCGAGTACGGGCTGCCCGCGAGCCAGTCGCCTGCGTCGAGGAAGAGGGTGTTCGGGTTCTCAGCCTTGACCTGGTCGGCGTAGCCGGCGACTTTCGCGTAGCCGATGTTGGTGGCGCTCTCGAAGACGTTCGAGTGCACGTCGTTGATGTGCACGATGCTCACGGTGCCGGTGAACTCGGGCTCGTCGGCGACGGCCGTCGGGGCGGCTGCGGCGACAAGCGCCAGTGCGGTCAGACCGGCGAGGCCGGCGATGGACAGTGGACGCTGGGTCTTTCTTCTGCGTTGAAGCATGTGTTGGAGCGTAGTTCACGTTCGACGAGGATGGCATGACCGATCGCGCAGGCCCATTGGAGGATCGCGCAAAAGCGGTATGAGGCCCGAGAATTTCGCCGACACACGACATGCATTCCCGATTCAGTAGACAGGTGGAGCGCAACGGTGCCGAAATCCCCGGTCCGAGATTTCACGGGCCAGGAGCTGAGGGCACTGATGGGGCGGAGCGCGGTCTCCGCTCAACCGGCTACTGCGCGCGGTGCGCGAAAGCTCAGGATCCGCGCGGGGTTCTCCACCATCATCTGCTCCAGCGCAGACGGCTCCACCCCGAATTCGGCGAGCATCGGCAGGAAGTGATCGACGACGTAGCCGTACCCGTGCCCGCCGCAGCTGCGCAGCTGCACCCGCTGGCACACGTCTCCGCCGAGCACGAGCTGCGATCCCCACCCCTCGGCGACCAGCGAGGCGAAACCGCGAGCGACGCCGCGGTCGGTGAACGGGAAGAGCGTGCCCCACGGGCTGCCTGTCGCGCCGAGGAAGTCGGCCTCGACGGCGACGCCGCGGGAGAGCAGGCGTCGGGCGAGCGGCATGTCGTCGGCGATCGTGCCGGCGTGGCCGAAGACCACGGAGCGGGGATCCGCCCCCTCCTCTTCGAGCGCGTCGAGCACCCGCAGCTTCTCCTCGCCGAAGCCGCCCATGTGCAGGGTGATCGGGGCCCCGGTGATCGCGGAAGCGCGGCCCGCGGCCCGCACGCTGCGCATCTCCTGCGGGGCGATCGGGTTGCCCTCGGCCCCGACCTCGCCGATGATGCCGGAGCGAATGCCGGTGCTGCGCCCGCTCGCGTCGCGCGCGCCCTCGACGATGTCGCGCACGATCACCGCGGTGAGCTCGTCGAGACTCGTCTCTGAGAAGTCTGACGGGTGCAGGTCTTTCTGATACCAGCCCGCCCCCATCACCACGTTCAGGCCGGAAGCGCGGCTCAGTCTCGCGAGCGCCCGCGGGTCGCGCCCGATGCCGATGGTCGTGACCTCGACCATGGTGCGACCGCCCTGGCGCGCGAAGTCTCCGACCTCGTCGAGCATCACGTCGAAGTCGCCGAGGATGTCGTTGTCGGCGTTCGGTGCGCCGCGCCGAACGGAGGCGAGCGTGCCGAGGGTCAGGGGATCCTGCGCCGCCGCGTCCCACTCACCCGGCCGCGGGTTCGGCGAGTGCGCGGGCCTGCGAATGTCGAGAAAGACGTGCTCGTGCATGAGGGTCGGGCCGAGGCTCTCGGGCGCGACCGGGCCGAGCACGGTCTGCGCGAGCCCCTCGAGGTTCGGGATCGTGAGATCTGCGAGGCTCGGAATCGCCGAGTCTTCAAGGCCGACGGTCATGTCGCGGTCCCTTCGCTGCCTGAGTGGCTGCTGCCTGAGTGACTGCTGCCTGAGTGACTGTCTGAGCGGGAACGGGTACCGTGCGGCGTGGGATCGCCTGCCGTTCGCCCCTCCCGACGCAGCAGGCGCAGAGCGTTGCCCCCGCCGACGGCCGTGACGAGCGCGTCGTCTCCGCCGAGCATGCGAAGGTAGGGGAGAAACTGCTGCGGCACGAACTCCAGCCCGTTGCCGCCGAAGGCCGTGAGCCGGTGCTTGTTGCGAATCCCGCTGCTCAGCAGCACCCTGTCGCCCGCGCCCAGTTCGGCGCAGCGCAGAACGGCGAGCGCGACGTCGTGGTCGGAGACCGCGGTGCGCACGTTCGGGATGCGGCCCAGGTCGTCGAAGCAGAAGGCCGTGCCGAGGTCGAGAAGTGCCCTGAGCCGTTCCGGGTCGACGCCGAGCGCGGGATCCGCCTGCGGCCGAGCGGCGATGAGCGCCGCAGCGCCCGTCAGCACGACGCGAGCGCGGTCGAGACCTCCGGCGTCGACCGCGGCGAGCGCGCGATCGAGCAGGGCCGGGTCGAGCGCCACGGGGAGCGAGACGCCCCACGGGTCGGCCTCGGGAGCCAGCACGAGGGCCGCGCCCGAGGCTCGGGCCGCGGCGGCCGCGGCCTCGATGCGGGCGAATGCCCCGCCGGGCCCGTCGGCGCCGACGAGTGCGCTCGCCGAGACGCCCGCGCGCGTGCCGCCGTCGGTGCCTCTGCCACTGCCTCGAATCGCCCGCGGGTCGCGCTGCAGCGCGGCGGGAATCGGGATCGCGCCGACGATGCCCGCGGGGTGCTCCCCCGCGCCGAGGTCGGCCGCGATCCGCTCGGCGAGCGACTCGGGATCGCCTGCGTCGAACGTGTCGCCGCTCCCCCGGGTCGCATCGTCCAGACCGTCCGTGCCGTCCGTGCCGCGCACGATCGCCACCCCGCAGGCGCGACTCAGACGCGCCAGCGAGGCCGCCGACGCCGCCGAGCCGCTGCCCGCGAGCGCCACCACGACGCCGGGGCGACTCGGAATCGGCGATCCTTCGCCCGCCAGTGCGAATCCACCGGGCGCGACACCGTCAGCCGAGGTACTCCCGGGCGCACTGGCGTCGGCGACCCCGCTTTCCGGGGCTCCGCCGCCCACCGTCTCGGCGAACTCGTCGAGCGCGGCCTCGGCGTCGGCCGTGCTCAGCGTGCGGTCGTCTCGGTTGGCGGCCCCCAGCATGAGTTCGCCGAGCATCCGCATCTCGACCGATGCCCGCTCGAACGCGGCCTCGGTCGCCGGCGCTCCGGCGTTGCCGGGTCGCACGGGCGGCGCACACAGCAGGGTCTCCGCCGCGAGAACGGTCGCGGATCCCGAACCTGCCCCGGCCCCGAGCGCACCGGCACCCGGGGTTTCGGCACCCGCACCCGGCTCACCGACGCCGAACGCGTCGGGACCGACGTCGCCGAGCACCGTCGTGATCTTGGCCACGTGCGCCGCCCGGGATCAGACCGCGGTGGCGACGAGCACGCGGGGGCTGCCGGGCAGCGCGACGAGGCGGTCGGCCTTCCAGCCGGTCTCGGCGAGCCAGCCCTCGACCTGCTCGATCGGGTAGACGACCGTGCCGTCGATGTTGAAGTACTCGCCCGCGTGCAGGGCGTCGATGGCGCGCTGGGTCGGATCCTGGTCGAGGAAGAAGTCGAGCAGCATGAGCGTCGCCCCGTCAGCAGCGGCGTCGCGCGAGGCCCGCAGAATCGCGCGGTTCTGCTGCTCGTCGAAGCGGTGCAGCACGTGGGTCAGCAGCACGAGGTCGTGGTCGCCGCCGGGCACGGTCGACTCGGTGGCTCCCTCTTCGAGGGTGACGCGATCGGCGAGGCCCGCGGCCTCCGCCGCCTCGAGCAGGCCGCCCGACATGTCGGACGCGTAGACGAAGCGCGTCTTGAGCTCGGGGTTCTGCTGCATCGCCACGATCGAGAAGCCAGCTGCCAGGCCGCCGAAGTCGAGCGCGTTGCGGTAGCCGGAGAAGTCGAACGCCTCGCCGAACTGCTCGGCGTGCAGCGCGTTGTAGGTCATGACGCCGTTCAGGAAGAACTCCCAGCCGCCCTCGTCGAGGTTGAGGGTGCCCGCCTCGTCGGTGTCGACGGTCTTGTCGTAGCCGAGCCACTGCTTGTAGCTGATGTCGCCGAGGAAGGCGATGAAGGGGGTGAGGTCGATGTCGCCCTGACCCGAGAGGTAGGCGGCGGCATCTTCGGCGAGGGCGTAGGCGCCGTTCTCGCGCTCGAGCAGTCCGAGGCTGTTCATCGCGTCGGCGAGGGTGCGCACCTGGCGCTCCGAATGCTCGGTCGCCGAGGCGAGTTCGGCGACGTTCTTCGGCCCGTCGGCGAGCGCCTTGAAGAGGCCGATGCGGGCGGCGTTGTCGAGCTGCTTCGCGCCCATGAAGCCGATGGCGATGTCGACGATGCGAGAGGGAGTTGCGGTCATTGAAGAATCGTCCTTACGAGTCAGGCCGCTCCGGTCGGAACGACGGTGTCCGGTATGCCTGCGGGAAACTCTACATACGTAGACAGAAAAAGTCCAGTGTTAGCGCCGCTTATTTTCTACTACCATAGAAAATAAGCTCTTCACCGCTGAAAGGTTCACGATGACTCTCGCAGTTCACCACTTCCCCGTCGCCGACTCCGCGCTGCCACCGGTCGTGCTCCTGCACGGCTTCGCATCGAGCGCGGCCGAGGATTTCCTCGCGACCGAGTGGCCCGAAGCCCTGAACCGGGCCGGACGATCCGCCATCGTCATCGACCTGCCGGGCCACGGCGACAGCCCCGCGGTCGCCTCCCACGACGAAGCCACGACCTCGGCGGTGATCGCCGCGATCCTGGAGGCCGCCTCGACCGTCGCCCCCGAGGGCGACCTCGACGTCATCGCGTACTCGCTCGGCTCGCGGCTCGCGTGGGAGCTGCCCGCGGCGTCACCGCGGATCCGCCGCGCGGTGCTCGGCGGCCTCAGCGCCTTCGAGCCCTTCACCGCGGTGGATCCCGCCGAGCTCGCCTCCGTGCTCGGCGGAGGCGAGGCGGAGAACCCGCTCGTCGGCATGATGGCCGGCATGATCTCCGCCCCGGGTCGCGACACCGCCTCGCTCGCCAGACTGATCCCGGGCCTGGCCTCAGAACCCTTCACCCCTCAGAACGGCGGCCCCGCGATCCCGACGCTCTTCGTCGCGGGCAGTGACGACCAGATGACCCAGGGCATCGAGAACCTCATCGAGAGCCTCGCGCAGGCGTCGCTTACGCGGGTACCCGGCGACCACCGCGGCGCGCTCGACAGCCCCGAGTTCCGCGAGGCCGCGATCCGCTTCCTCGCAGAATAACTGATCGCGCGCTCGGTAGAGCCCGATCCGGCGGCGACCCCGGGGGCCACGGTCCCCGGGGTCAGCGCCGCTCCCTGTGCAACGGACTCGCCTACGCGGCAGGCTCCCAGACGCCGTCGGGGCGCACCTCGCGGTCGAGCCAGAGGTCGGCCGTGGCCTCGCGCAGACGCTCGCCGCCGACGCGCTCGAGCAGCGAGATCGCGCCGAGGTTGTCGTTGAACTGGCGCACGCTCGAAGCGCCGAACAGCACGTTCGCGGTAGCCGGGTTCGCCAGGCAGAAGGCGATGCCGAGCTGCGCCGGCGTCGCGTCGAACGAGGCCGCGATCTCGGCGACGCGCGGGTATGCGGCGACGATGCGCTCGCGAATTCCGCCGACATCGGCACCGATCTTGCGGTTCGGGCTGAGCTTGCCCACGAGAATGCCGCCCTCGAACGCGTCGGAGGCCTGCAGCGCGAGCGCGCCCTCCGAGAACCAGCGCCCGTAGAACTCCCCCTCGGCCATGCTGCGCCGCACGAGGCCGTACTTGAGCTGCGCGAAGCTCGGCGGCGTGAGCCCCTCGGCGGCCGCGGTGTCGAGCGCGAGCTGCAGCGCCTCGACCGGCCAGTTGTTGACGCCCCAGCTCGCGAAGCTGCCGCGGTCGATCTCGCCCTGCACGTCGCGCACAACCTGCGCGATGTCGATGTCGCCGAAGAAGTCGCCGACCACGACCGTGTCGAAGCTCTCGACGTCGGAGGCACCGTTGCCGGCCGTGCCGGTGCGGATGCGCTCGAGCGAAACGTCCATCTGCCCCGCGAAGCCGGTCTGCGGGTACTCCCACAGCCAGAGCTTGCCGCAGAGCTGGTAGTCGGAGCGCGCTAGACCCGACTCGCGCAGCGTCTCTCCGAACAGCAGGTCGGTGCGCGACGCCTCCGCGTGCGGCCCCATGTTGTAGTAGGCGACGTCGAAGAACGCCGACCCAACCCCGGCTGCGCGGTTCATCAGTGCGAGCCGATCCGCCGCCTCCATGCGATCCCAGATGTTCCACGAGCCGAGCGCGAACACGGGCACCTCCGGGCCGCCCGGGCCGAGCTTTCGCGTCGGAACCTTTCCGCTGAACTCGGTGCCGCTGTCACCGCTGCCGTTCTCGATGCCGCCGCTGTTCACTGCCGCCTCCTCGCGTTTCGAGGTTCCGGGTCGAGTTGCGATTCGGGATCCGGATCGCGCTCGCGCGCTCCGTTCGTCGCCCCGCCCGGGTGCCCCTGGAACTTCCTTGCCTTTTATTTTCTACGATCGTATAATATAAAACAAGATCAGGCTAGTGCCCCGCGCCGGAAGTTGATTCGCACACCCGGGCGCAGGGCACCGGCACCCCGACGAAGACGAAGGAGTCACCGTGACCGCAGCAGACAGCACAGCACCCGGCAGCACAGCACCTGACAGCGCAGAGTCCCCCCGCACCGTTCTCATCACGGGCGGTGCCGGCGGCATCGGCAAGGGCATCGCCCGGGCCTTCGTCGAGACCGGCGACCGCGTGATCGTCGCGGATCGCGACGCCGCGGCCGCGCAGGCGGCTGCCGATGAGCTCGGAGCCGAGCCGCTCGCGCTCGACATCTCCGACGCCGCCTCGGTCGAGGCCGCGTTCACCGCGCTCTCCCAGCGCGGCGGCGTCGACGTGCTCGTCAACAACGCCGGCATCCTCTCCGTGCACGGCGTGGTCACCGAACTCGACCCCGAGGCCTACCGCGGCATTCTCGAGGTCAACGTCATCGGCACCTTCGTCATGACCCAGGCCTTCGCGCGGCACCGCATCGCTGCCGGCGGGGGCGGCGTCATCGTCAACATCTCCTCGATCGGCGGCCGCCAGCCCACCCCCGGCATGGGTGCCTACGAGTCGAGCAAGGCCGCGGTCGACTCCGTGACCCGCTGGGCAGCGATCGAGCTGGCCGAGCACGGCATCCGCGTCAACGCCGTCGCCCCCGGGCCGGTGCTCACCCCCATGCTCGAGATGGGCATGCCCGAGGGATCGGCCGAGCGCGCGGCCTGGGCGAGCCGCATCCCGCTCGGCAACCTCGCGCGGGTCACCGACATCGCACCGGCTGTCGTCTTCCTCGCGGGCGAGGTTGCCGCCCACATCACCGGGGTGAGCCTCGCGGTCGACGGCGGTCAGCTGCTCACCTGAGCCGGCCCCAGGCGGTCGAGCGGAGCGGCGCAGTTCTTTATATTTATATTTAGGTGATTGAGCGAAGTGCGAGCATTTCCGGCTCTTGTGACGTATCCGTGGGTCATCGCCCGGGGAGCCGGGGCCGGTGACCGCCGTGGGTGAGCATCGCAAGGCCGATTAACGCGTCGGTCGAGCGGAACCCGAACGCGACCC
>JBKEBN010000074.1:0-2904 GCA_047973175.1 Leucobacter sp. | reverse complement strand
ATTCCCGTCGCCGTTCGCACGAAGTACGAGCGCCGCTGCCGCAAGCTCGTCGACGTGCTCAACCGCACCGGCTTCACTTGCCAAATGCCGGGCGGCACCTACTTCATCTATGCCAAGAGCCCCAAGGGCATCGCCGGCGGTCCGTCGTTCGACTCGGCCGAAGCGGCAAGCCAGTACCTGATCACCGAGCATTCGATCTGCACGGTCCCCTGGGACGACGCCGGCCCGCACCTGCGGTTCTCCGTCACCTACGAAGCGCCCGACGAAGCCGCCGAGGACGCCCTGATGGCCGCGACCGAAGACCGGCTGAAGCAGATTCAGCCGGTGTTTTAGGGGCAGGAGCGGGAATTAGGCTGCCGACTGACTTATGTGCCGCGTCAGATGTCGCCGGTGGGATCCTTCGATCAGGTTCCAACCGGCAGACTGAGGGGCATGTTGTTGTCGCCCGATCTCAAAAACCTTGAATACCCGTAATAACCAGTGTGGCGAGGAACACGCACCAGGCGATTGCTAGGCCCAGCCCTATAAATGCGCCACGCACACCGTGCGTCATTGGCGTACCAAACGCTGCACCGGTTAGGGACATCGCGCCTAGAAAGGCAATGATCGTCTCGTTTATGGTTCTTCCCTCGGCCGTCCACAAATACTTCCACAGCAGACTCGCCAGTGCCAGCAGCGCAACCGACACGACGACGCGCGCGGCGCCGAATGCTATAGCTCGGCGTGTCGATTCTCGCGAACTGCCTGAAGGTTCAACATCCATTTGCGACGCAAGCATGAGTAAGGGGTCAGACGGCCCGTATCGCTCCTCCGTCCCACTTCGTTAGTTTACCCGCTGTCTAACCTCTAAGGTTAAGAGGGCACGACTCAGGAGGAATCTCAGATCTCAAGGTCGAATGAGGGCGGGCGGTGGGCGGAGGGCCCAATGTCGTTCGCATGCTCGGCTTGAAGGCCGAACATGGCACCCAAAAAATTGAAGTCATGGCACTTAGATTTTAGGCAGGCGAGGGCATTCGCGAGATAAAATCACGGCATCTTGGATCTTCTGACTAGTTAAAGTCTCCTCTCCCACTCCCAATGGTGCTTAATGCTTCCATTTCAACTCGATGAAGTGCGTGCCAAACCGCATATGTACCTAGCGTGGGTAACGTACGACACGATTGTTGCTTATTTGATGGGAATCTGACCTGCCCCCGTTTTCTGATCCACCGGTTATGAGAGTATCGGTTGGGTAACGGGTGGTTGGTCTTCTGTCTTCTCTTCTTCTGTCCGGGTGTGCTGCTGGAGCGCAGGCGTAGCCGGAGCGGAAGCAGCACACCCGGACGCGAACGCGGCGGGGGTCTGGTAGCTCAGGCTGCTGTGCGGTCGGTGGTGGTTGTACTGGGTTCGCCAGGCCGCGGCCAAGGCCTGCGCCGCTGCCACGTTCTCAAACACCTCCGCATCGAGCAACTCGCTGCGCAGCCGGCTGTGGAAGCTCTCGGCATAGCCGTTCTGCCACGGGCTGCCTGGTTCGATGTACAACGCTTCTACGCCCGTTCGCTCCAGGAACTGGCGGATCGCGCTGGCGATGAACTCCGGTCCGTTGTCGCTGCGGATATGCTTGGGCACACCGCGAATCGCAAACAGGTCGACGAGCACGTTCAGCACGTCGTCAGAAGTCATCTGCCTGTCGACCTCCAAGGCCACACACTCGCGCGTGTACTCATCCACAATCGAAAGCCACTTGATCGGGCGGCCATTGGCCGTCCGATCGAACACGAAGTCCCAGGCCCAGACGTGATCTTTATGCTCGGCCGCACGCCGCACGCAACCACCCTCGGCAGTGCCTAAACGCCGCTTTTTACGCTGTTTCTGCCGCACTTGCAGGCCCTCTTGCCGCCACAATCGATAGACACGCTTGCGATTCACTTCCCAGCCCTCCCGTCGCAGCAGCGCCGTCATGAATCGATAACCGTAGCGCGGATGCTCACGCACCAACTCCAACAGCCGAGCCACCAATCGCTGCTCTTCGTCGTCCTTCTTCGGCGCGTAACGCTGCGAGCTGCGCGAAACGCCCAAGGCCTGACACGCCCGACGTTGCGACGCACCACAGCGATCCTGCACATGCAGAACCGCCGCGCGCCGCCGCGTCGGGCTCAGTAGTTTCCCTCCAAGGCTTCCTTCAGAATCGCCTTGTCGAGCTCGGCCTCAGCCAACAGCTTCTTCAGCCGCTTGTTCTCGTCGTCCAGTTCCTTCAGCCGCTTGGCCTCTTCGGCCTTCATCCCGCCGTACTGGTTGCGCCAGCGGTTCAACGTCTGCTCGCTGATCTCCAGAGCCTGGCACACCTGGCCGACCGTCTTGTCCGCGGACAACATCGCATCCGCCTCACGCAGCTTCCGGATAATCTGCTCCGGCTTGTGCTTCTTGCCTTTCATCGAGAGTCTCCTTGCCCACCTGGGCGCTAGGACCTCTCATACCACATGGACCAAGTTTCGGGGAGCAGGCCACTCCTCGCTCTGCTGCGAGTATCGACTAGTGGTCTGCAAATTCTCATGGCCGAGAATCTGAGCTAGACCCACTAGATTGTTGCCCGTGTCGGCCAAGAACTGCTTTGCCATCGTGTGTCGCAGAACGTGCGGATGGATGCGAACTCCGACCAACGCCGAGTATTTTCGGCAAAGGCAACGGACGCCATCACTGGTGATTGCTCCTCGCTCTCCGATAAAGACGTTGTTCGAGTCCACGGGCGGGCGAACTGCCAAGTAGTCCTGCAAAGCTTTTCGAGCAGGAAGTGGCAGTGGAACGGTTCTTTGCTTGCCGCCCTTTCCGTGTCGGAAGATCACAGAGCCTGAACGTTCGCCTATCAGCAGACCGCCCAGCCCCAAGCCAACCAAGTCCGATACTCGACATCCCGTATAGAGCATC
>JBKEBN010000055.1:0-11520 GCA_047973175.1 Leucobacter sp. | reverse complement strand
GTCGAGTGCGCCGAGGGGGGATCCCTCTTCTTCGTAGGTCAGATTGCCGAACTCGTCTGCGGTCGTAGCTCGAATGATCGCGACGTTCGGCACGACGGCGGGAAAATAGAGCCAATCTTCGCCGTCGAATTCGACAGCCCTCACGTGCTCTCGCGGCGTCTGCTCGTTCATGCGGCCGCCCTCGCGCGCGGGGTCGATGAAGGTGTCTGCACCTACCCTGGTGAGCACGCCCGGCTGGTGCGCCGCAGCAGCGCGATGCATCTGAAAGATGACGCCCGAGGGAAAGTTGTACGCGTAGACCTTCTCCTGCTCGATCATCTTCCAGATCTTCGGCGGCTCCCACGACGACGGCCCCGAAGGGTAGGAACCGGCTATCACCTTTGACAGCAGGCCCGGTTCGGCCAGGTGATCGATGCCCTTGATGCCGTACATGTCGCCGGCCGCAATGGGGTGGATCGTCGTGAGACCGCGCGGAGTCTCGGTCTCCGCGAACCGATCACCGATACCTGCCAACACGGCATCAGGGCATCCCAGGCCACTCGATGAGCTGACGGTGACCACGTCACCGTCACGAATCAACTCGGCTGCCTGCCTCGGTGTGAGGACCCGGACCTTCTGCATCTGACTTACCTCTTCTCTTGGGTTTCGAAAGCAATATCGACCGCGCGACCGCTCTGCGCGGACTGCTGTGCCGCGAGCGCGACTCTGACCGCGGCGAGGCCGTCTTCTCCCGTCGCCGTGGGAGATCCCTCTCCACGCACTGCTGCTCCGAACGCCTCGAGCACGATTTCGTAGAGGTCACCCGTTGTGTCCGTCGGAATCTCCTCGGTGCCCTCCTCCGTCACCAACAGCACGGTGCCTGCCGTATCCTGGGTCATCGCGTCGAGCACGGTGATCGAACCTCGAGTGCCCTGCACAGACAGCGACGTGGGCTCATAGCCGACGGTGAAGGCGTCGTGAGTCTGCGCAAGCACGGTCTCACCGTTCGGGCCGGAGTACTCGATGACGGTCATGACGGCGTCTTGGGCTCCACCGCCCCACTCCCCCTGGCTGGCATCGAAAGCCACGACTCGACGAGGTTCTCCGAGTAGCGGGTTCAGCACAGCGGCATCGTGACAGGTGATATCAAGGGTGACTCCGCCACCGGGAGCATCGGCCCCGATGCGCCAGCCCCGCAATCGCTCGGGCAGCAGAACCGCGTGCGCCACTCTGGCCGAAAGCACGGTGCCGATGCGGCCTTCCTCGACAAGGCCTCGCACCGCAACGTGCAGCGGACTTCCCGGCAGGTGGTGATTCGTGGCGAGCACCAGTCCCATGCTGCGAGCGAGTTCGATCATCGACTCGGCATCTTCGAGGCTGAGCGCGAGCGGCTTCTCGCAGAGCACATGCTTGCCCGCTTCGAGCGCAGCTACCGTCTGCGAGAAGTGCAGCTCATTGACGGTAGAGATGTAGACCGCATCGATCTCAGCATCGAGCAGCTGCTGCAGTTCTGCGGTACCGAGGGCAATATCGTTTTCTGCGGCGAACTCGGCGGCTCGTGAGGCACTCGAACTGTGAACCGCCTCTACCGTGTCGCCGCAGGCACGCATCGCAGGAATCATCCGGGTCCTCGCGATATCGCTGGTGCCGATCAACCCCCAGCGCAAGCGGTTATTTGTCATCGTCCGATCCCCATTCCTCTGGGTCGCCACAGTGCGGTGGAGGCCCTGATCTTCAGTGTCGTGTCCACAAGCCTGTGCTGGTGGGGTGCGCTGTCGTCAGCAATGCGCTGCAACAACATCTCGGCTGCGATTCGACCGATGGTCTCCGGGTAGGTGGCCACAGACGTAAGCGGTGGATGCTGCAGTGCTGCCAGGGGAAGATCGTCGAAACTCACCACCGAGATCGCATTGCCAGGCTCGAGATTTCTACGACGCAGTTCGCCGTAGACGCCCTGGGCCACCGCGTCGCTGTAGCAGATGACCGTGTCAGGGAAGTGGCCGGCTTCGAGATATTCGCCCAGACCGCGAGCACCCCCGTCGGGCACGTTCGGTGTCGCCACCGAGCCGCTCGGATCGAATCTCACCGGGCTCCCCGCGAAGCCCGCACTGAGGCCCTCCACTCGCTCCCGCCTTGCCGATGACCCCTCCGGGCCGCCGATGAGCACCGCAGAACTGCTGCCCAGCGCGACGATGTGACGAGCCACGGACTCTGCCGCGGCGAAGTTATCGGGCCCCACGTAATCGAGCTCGTCGCTGAACGACCGTGAGATCTGAACGATCGGCACCCCGGAGGTCCAGACGAACTGGCCGAAACTATCTCGGGTCGAGCCGATTGCCGGCAGCAGAATGAGCCCGTCTACCTGCCGCTGCACCATCGCCTCGACCTGCTCGCGCTGACGTTCGAGGCTGTCGAGGTTGTAACCGACGAAGAGCGTATAGCCGGCGTTGTGCACCACCTCTTCAACCGCCATGGTGACTTCCGCAAAATACGGGTTTCTAATGTCGGTGGCGATCAGCCCGAGCGTCATGGTCTGGCTCTGACGCATGTTCGCCGCCTGGCGATTGTAGACGTAGCCCAGTTCCGTCATTGCCTGCCGCACCCGCTGCGCTGTTTCTTCGGAAATCCGCGTACTGCCTCGAAGCACAAGTGAGGCGGTGGATCGAGACACCCCTGCACGCTCACTGACCTCGAGAAGAGTCACTTTACTCATGACCTTCCTCCTTCGAAGTCTCATTTTACGGGGCGATTCTGCGACGTATTAGTAGATCGAACTACCTGCAACGACCATACACATAATCACTGATATTGTCACGTTTCTATCGCAACCTAGCGCGTAATCAGAAATTCATGTACCTTACTAATGATCCCAGATGCGAGATCGATCTACTAAATCTGATGATCCGTGCATATCACCGGATCCTCAACCCTCAAAGGAGAGAAACATGCGCGTCAGACGCACACTCACCGCCACCGCTGCGCTCGGCTCAGCGGCCATGCTCATCGCAGGTCTCACCGGCTGTGCTGCGAACAACTCCAGCGGAGGTGGAGGCGGCGACGCCAGCAAGTCGCTCGAGATCACCTCGTGGTGGACCTCGGGTTCGGAAGCCGAGGCTCTGCAGGTGCTCATCGATGCCTTCGAGGCAGAAACCGACTACACCGTCGAGAACGCGGCGGTTTCAGGCGGAGGCGGCTCGAACGCGCGTCAGGCGCTCGCTGCCCGACTCCAGGCCGGCGACCCGCCGGATGCCTGGCAGCTGCACCCCGCGGGCCAGATGCGCGACTACGTTGCGGGCGGCCAGCTCGGCGACATCACCGAGCTCTGGGAAGAGGGCGACTGGGCCTCGGTCATGCCAAAGGACGTCGTCGAAGCTCAGGAGGTCGACGGGAAGTTCTACACCGTGCCCATCGGCGTGCACCGTGGCAACGTGCTGTGGACCAATCCCTCGGTGCTCGAAAGCGCCGACGTGACGATCGACGCGAACGGTTCTGTCGACGACCTGCTCAAGGGGCTTCAGAAGGTGAAAGACAGCGGCACCACCGCCGTCTGCCTCGGCGACAAGGACATCTTCGCCGCCTCGGAGCTGCTCGAATCGATCATGATGTCGCGCCTCGGTGCGGACAACTGGAACAAGCTGTGGACGAATGAGTATTCGTTCGATTCGCCCGAGGTGAAGCAGGCGCTTGAGGACTATGCCAAGTTCCTCGAACTCGCCAACTCGGATCACAGCGCACTGACGTGGGACGAGGCTGCGAAGAACACTGCTGACGGCAAGTGCGCAGTGACGCTCATGGGCGACTGGGCCTACGGCGAACTCATCAATGCCGGTTTCGAACCGGAGACCGACTTCGGCTGGGTCACGTTCCCCGGCAAGGAGGACATCTTCAGCTACGTGGGCGACGGCTTCTCGATTGCCGCAGAGAACGTGCCGAACCCCGAGGCAGCCAACGAGTGGCTCAAAGTCCTCGTGCAGCCCGAGGTCCAGGCCAACTTCGCGAAGGTCAAGGGATCGATCCCGGCCGTCACCAACGCCGACACCTCTTCACTGTCCGAGTACCAGCAGGGAGCGGCCGAGAGCTTCGCCTCCGCGTCCATCGTTTCTTCGATCGCGCACGCTCAGGCTTCCTCCGGCGAAATGGCGCAGGTCTTCGCCGACGCTGTGACCGCCTTCAACGGCAACCAGAACGTCGATGCCTTCATCTCTACGGTCAAGGCGGCCCAGGATCAGCTCGGCTAGATCTCAGTGCCGACTGCACCGGGGGGTGCGGGTGCCCGCCCGCACCCCCGGCACAACGGGAAGACACACCATGACACATACTTCGCACACTCACAGCCCGGACACCGCTCAGAATCGAAAAAAGCGCAAGAGCGGTCCGCACGTTCCGCACCAGGTGAGAACCAGTCGCAGAGCTGCCTGGATCTTCGCTCCATCGCTTCTGCTCAGCGTGATCTTCGTCTACATCTTCATCGGCATCACGCTGCTGATCTCACTTTCGAACTGGAAGATCGGCACGAGCCCAGACCTCAGTCTGCGGGAGCCCTTTGGTGCCACCTACGCCAGCATGATCCAAGACTTCCGAGCGCAGTCTTCGATTCGCAACATCATCATCTTCACGGTGCTGTTCCTCATCATCGTCGTCGTATGCGGCCTCGTCTCAGCCCTCCTCATTCACCACGTAGCTGCCGGCAGAGGCCTGTTCCGTACCGTCTTCATGCTCCCCTACGCTCTTTCGTTCATCGTCACCGGCGTGGTGTGGCGATGGATCTTCGCGCCCGAGACCGGCATCAATGAGATACTGCGCGCCATCGGCATCGAGAACCCTCCAGGATGGACGACCAGTTCAACGATTCTCGGCGCGCTGAACCATCCGGACGGAACCGGATTCCTCAAGGTCGAGCTGGGCATCCCGGTCGCTCTCATCCCGATCGTCATCGCGGCAGGCTGGCAGTTGCTCGGATACGTGATGGCCATGTATCTCGCGGCACTTGCGGCGATCCCCGAGGAACAGCTCGAAGCCGCGAATGTCGACGGTGCGAACGCGTGGCAGCGCATTCGATACGTTGTGCTGCCGCAGTTGTGGCCGGCCACCGTCACCGCTCTCGTGCTCATGCTGCATGTCGCGCTCAAGATCTTCGATCTCGTCGTCGCGATGTCCGGCACCGGACCCGGCTTCGTCACCGACGTTCCCGGCATCTACATCTACGACTACCTGGGGAGCCGCTACGATCAGGCCTCCGCCATGGCGGTGCTGCTGCTCGTGCTGACCCTGTTCGTCGTCGTCCCGTACCTGATGCGCTCGTACCGCAGCGAGAAGAGGGGCTAGCACCATGGCTGCTCAGACAATTTCTGAAACTACGGCGATCGTCATCGGTCGCGGCAAGACACCGAAGAAGGCCCGAGAACGGTTGATGCCTCGCACTGTCGGCGGGTGGATCATTCTCGTGCTGTGCGTTCTCGGCTCCGCCTACATGCTCGTGCCGGTGTACGTGATCATTGCAACAGCGCTATCCGGCTCGAGCGGGGTACCCACCTTCTTCCTCACCTTCCCGGACGCTCCAAGTTTGCAGGCGTTCTCCGCTGCGTGGGAGAAGCTGCACGGTCCGCTCGCGAACTCGCTGCAGATCACCATTCCGGCCGCCCTCATCTCGACGGCCCTCGGAGCTCTGAACGGCTACATCCTCTCCAAGTACCGGTTCAGAGGATCGGATCTCCTCTTCACGCTGATCCTCGTGGGCATGTTCATCCCGTTCCAGGCCGTCATCATCCCGCTCTTCCAGTTCCTGAACATGATCGGACTGCAGGGCACGATCCCCGGCCTGATCGTAGTGCACATCATCTACGGCTTCCCGATCACGACGCTCATCTTCCGCAACTACTACGTGGGCATCCCAGACGCTCTGGTAGAGGCGGCCGCGCTCGACGGTGCGGGTATCTGGAAGACCTTCACCCGCATCATGCTGCCGCTCTCGGGTCCCGGAATCGTCGTTGCGCTCATCTTCCAGTGCACCAATATCTGGAACGACTTCCTGTTCGGCTTCATCATCGCCTCTCCCGCTTCGTGGCCGGCGACGGTGGCCCTGAACAACATGATCGGCACCACGACCGTGAACTACGCAGAACTCATGGCGGGGGCGGTGTTCGTCGCGCTGCCGACCGTGATTCTGTACCTGTTCCTCGGCAAGTTCTTCGTGCGCGGCCTCACCGCTGGGGCTGTGAAGTGAACGCGGGAACGGCTGAGAGCACATGAACGCAAGGCCTACGGTGGCGTGCGTCGGGGAGACCATGGCGATGGTCACCCCGACGACCCGCACACCCCTCACCTCGAGCGAGACCTTCAGCGTGACTCCGGGAGGAGCCGAGTCGAACGTTGCCGCACATCTTGCCGCACGTGGTTTCCCCACGTACTGGATGAGCCGTCTCGGTGACGATGCTCTCGGCGACAGAATCGAATCGGTGCTCAGCGATCGCGGTATCGACCTCTCCAAAGTGGTGCGAGATCCCGCCGCACACACCGGCGTGTACTTCAAAGACCCGGAACCCGGTCAGCGCAGTGCGGTCTCCTACTACCGCGCAGGATCAGCTGCCTCGCGAATGTCCGTCGCCGACGCAGACGACTGGTCGCTCGACCGGTTCGCGTGGCTCCACACTTCCGGCATCACCGCGGCGCTCTCAACTCTCTGCTGTGAACTCGTCGAACACCTGCTCTCCTCCGCTCGTCGGTTCGGGTACGGCACATCGTTCGACGTGAACTACCGGCCTGCACTCATCAGTCGCGAAGAAGCCGCCGACCGGTATCTCAGGCTCGGACGCCTCAGCACGGTCGTGCTCGTCGGCCTCGACGAGGCGCAGGCCATCTGGCAGGTTGAAACCCCCGAACAGGTGGCCGACCTCTTTCCCGAGGTGCCCTACCTCGTGGTCAAGGATGGAGCTCGGGAGGCAGTGGAGTTCTCCAGCGGCTCAACTGCAGCAACCGCCGAGCCCAGAACGACGGTGCGCATCCCAGCGAGATCCGTCGACGTAGTCGAGGCAGTCGGAGCCGGGGATGCCTTCGCGGCCGGATACCTCTGCGGTCTACTCGAGGGCGCAACGAGTCAGCAACGCCTCACCTCCGGCCACGAGTTGGCGGCGTGGACGCTCGGCTCCCTCTACGACTTCCGCCCGTTCCCCGACGTGAAGATCCCACCCGCAGACCAGGAAAGGACACCGCGATGACGAATAACGCTCCTCTGCCCCGCACCGAATTCGAGCAGGGCCTGGCCAGTTGCCCGGTCATGGCCGTGCTGCGCGGTCTCGCACCAGTGGAAACCGTTCGCCTCGCAGAACTCGCGTGGAGTATCGGCATCACCCAGGTCGAGATCCCGATCGAATCCGCTGATGCGGTTCCCTCACTCGCCGCTGCAGTCGCCGCCGGTCGCGAACGCGGCAGAACCGTGGGAGCCGGAACCATCGTCACCCGAGAACAACTCGCTGCCGCCTTGGAGCACGGTGCCGCCTATGGCGTGTCGCCCGGGCTCGATCCAGAACTCGTCGGACACGCGGCGGAAGCTTCGCTTCCCTTTCTCCCCGGCGTCGCCACCCCGTCAGAAATTCTGCTGGCGCAGCGACTGGGTTTCACCTGGATCAAAGCGTTTCCGGCAACCGTGCTCGGGTGCGGCTGGTTCTCGGCGATGAGGGGACCGTTCCCCCACGTGAACTTCGTCGCAACCGGTGGCGTCAACGGGCACAACGCCGCCGAGATTCTTGCCGCGGGGGCCTCGGTTGTCGGCGTCGGCAGTCCGATCGGAGATCCCGAGCAGCGACAGGCCCTGGCCGAACTCATCGCGAACTCGCAACAGCCCGCAGGTTCCGTCTAGCCGGCGCCCCTCACACACAACAGTCCCACCACAACCACACGGATCGTCCGGCACGTACCTGCCGGTGGAGGTAAGAAATCATGGCATCAGTAACCTTTGACAGCATCAGCCGCGTATATCCTGGCGCAACCCGGCCTTCGGTCGACAGCCTCGACCTGGAGATCGGAGACGGAGAGTTTCTCGTGCTCGTCGGCCCGTCGGGCTGCGGAAAGTCAACGACCCTCCGCATGCTCGCGGGTCTGGAAGAAGTCAACTCTGGGCGCATTCTCATCGGCGACAAGGACGTTACCAGCGT
The DNA here is from genome assembly GCA_047973175.1 of Leucobacter sp. Taxonomy (GTDB): domain Bacteria; phylum Actinomycetota; class Actinomycetes; order Actinomycetales; family Microbacteriaceae; genus Leucobacter. Next base: position 3,391 of record JBKEBN010000055.1, on the reverse strand, counting down.
CAGCCCCAAGGATCGCGACATCGCAATGGTCTTCCAGAACTACGCCCTCTACCCCCACATGACCGTTGGGGAGAATATGGGATTCGCCCTGAAGATCGCGGGAGTCGGCAAAGAAGAGCGGGCGAAGCGTGTCGGCGAAGCAGCCCAGTTGCTCGACCTCGAGCAGTACCTCGACCGCAAGCCCCGGGCGCTCTCGGGCGGTCAGCGGCAGCGCGTCGCAATGGGCCGCGCGATCGTACGCTCGCCTCAGGTGTTCCTCATGGACGAGCCCCTGTCGAACCTCGATGCCAAACTGCGCGTACAGACCCGCAGTCAGATCGCGTCTCTGCAGCACCGCCTCGGGGTCACCACGGTCTACGTCACGCACGACCAGACCGAGGCGCTGACCATGGGCGACCGCATCGTGGTGCTCAAAGACGGACTGCTGCAGCAGGTCGGCACTCCCAGTGAACTCTACGAGACCCCGGCCAACGTCTTCGTTGCGGGTTTCATCGGCTCCCCCGCGATGAACCTGATTCCGGTGTCTCTCACCGCTGACGGTGCCATGCTCGGATCGGCACGGGTGCCCGTCTCAGCATCGAGCCTGCAGCAGGCCTCGGGCAGCACCGCCACCTTCGGCGTCCGGCCCGAAGACCTCAGCATCTCGCCAACCGGGGAAGGGATCGAGGTCGTCGTCGACCTCGTCGAAGAACTCGGTGCCGACGGGTACCTGTACGGACACCTCGTAAACGGCCCTGAAAATATCACCGAGCGGGTCACCGTCGTCGCACGTGTCGACGGCCGGCGACACCCGCAGGAAGGCGAGACCATCGCACTCACGCCGAACCCGGCCCACCTCCACCTCTTCGACGCCGAGACCGGCCTTCGTCTCGGCTAGGAACGCGGTTTGACGGTTGAGCTGTCCCTCAGCTTGCGGCAAGGGGACAGCCCAACCGCACCGCGTGGAACGAGCCCGTCTCAGCCGGTGAGTTCCCACAGCGCGGAAACCGGCACCCCGTACAGGCGATCCGCGTAGCGGTAGCCGGTAGAGCCGGTGTTGAGCACGACACCCGCGATAAACCGCTCCCCGAGCCGATCCCGCATCTTCGCAAGCCCGGAGAACTGCTTCGCAGCGAAGGAGGTCGATGACTTCACCTCGACGCCGATGACACCGCCGTCATCGAGTTCGAGCACCAGATCCACCTCGTCACCGTCGGCATCCCGATAGTGGAAAAGGTCGAAGGGTCTCGCAGACCAGGCGCGCTGGCGAAGCAGTTCGGCCGCGACGAACGCTTCGAGAAACGCCCCCAGCGCTTCACCGTATTCGATCCGCGCCAACTGGGCGGGCGTGACCCTGGCGAGCCGAACGGCGACGGCCGAGTCGATCACGAAGCTCTTCGGGCGTCCGATCTCGCGCTTGGCGAGGTTCGGCGTCCAGGCCGGCACGCTCGCCACAAGGTGTACATCGTGCAGGAGGTCCAGATACGCGGTGACCGTGCGCGGCGGGATCGCTGTCTCCTGCGCGAGCTTGGCCTTGACCAGCTCGGCGGCCTGCCTGCCCGCGAGTGTTCGCAGCATTCCCATCGCGCGCGCTGGCTGCACCTCGCGGCGCAGCTCGGTCATGTCGCGCCCTACGATCCCCTGCAGGTAACTGTCGATCCAAGAACTGCGGATCCGACCTGACACCCGTTGAATCTCAGGGTAGGCACCGACACCCCAACTCGCCGATTTTTGATCGTCAACTCGCCGATTCTCGGAACCCGGTTCGCCGGTTTTCGGGGGCGGTGGGGTTTGCTGTGTTGCAGTGTCTTCGGGTCTGAGCGGCGGGGGTTCAGTCGGTGAGTGCGGTGAGTGTGGTGGGCCAGCCCTCGCCCGGGAGGCAGGCCAGCACGCGAATCGGGTGAAGAGTCAGCACCTGTCAGATTCTTATTTCGCAAAACTGTCGAGTATAAGCTCGCAAAACTGTCGAGTATAAGCTCGCAGATCAGTATAATTCGGGCATGAACACATACCTGAGCCGAGTGATCGATGACGAACTGTCGCACTTGCTATCGGGGGTTCCCGCGGTCGCAATTCACGGGCCGAAGGGCGTCGGCAAGACAGCAAGCGCCGCGCGCCTGGCGGCAAGCGTACTTGAGTTGGATCGACCGGGTCAGCTGGCAACGCTCCGCGGCGACCGCGGAATCATCGACCGCCTTGAAACACCGATTCTGGTTGATGAGTGGCAACTGGATCCGCCAGTATGGAATGCCGTGCGCCGAAGCGTCGACTCGGATCGCACACCGGGAAGGTTCCTACTGACAGGCAGCGCCAATCCGCACGACGCCCGTGTTCATTCGGGGGCAGGGCGCATTGTGAACGTTCGGATGCGCCCGCTGGGCTTCTCCGAGCGTCGACTCGCCTCCCCGACAGTCAGTCTTGCTGCCCTCACGCGACGCGCTGCAGGCGTGATCGAAGGACACACCTCGATCACACTGGCCGACTATACGAACGAGATCCTCGCTTCCGGGTTTCCCGGCATCCGACAGGGAGCAGCGCCGTTCCGGCGGCGCGAGATTGCGAGCTATCTCGATCATGCTCTCGTCGAAGAGGTTCCAGCTCTCGGCAGCGTCGTCCGCCGACCGGAATCACTACGCGCTTGGCTGCAGGCCTATGCCGCGGCTACCTCGACCACGGCTTCGTACGAGGCCATTGCCGATGCTGTGTCACCTACGGCACGACCGGCCAGGGACACGGTAATCGACTACCGAGACGCGCTGACGAGCCTTTGGCTGCTCGATCCCGTACCCGCTTGGATTCCACGCGGAGCCGGCATCGAGCGTATTGCCCGCACTCCCAAGCACCACCTTGCCGACCCTGCGCTCTCTGCACGGCTGCTCGGGGCGAGTGAGGCAACTCTGCTTGGCAGCACAACCGACGCCGACCGTAGACCCGAGTACCAACGATTCCGTGATGGACCCCTGCTCGGTTCTCTCTTCGAGTCGCTGGTCACGCTCAGCGTCCGGGTTCTCGCGCAACCCCTCGAACTCGAAGTTTCTCACCTGCGCACCTACCGCGGCGAGCACGAGGTTGACCTGATCCTCTCTACAGAGGGTGGTGAAGTAATCGCCATCGAGGTGAAACTCGCCGAATCGATCAACGACCGTGATGTGAGGCACCTCAATTGGCTTCATACCAAACTCGGCGACCGGCTGATCGAACGCATGATCATCACTACCGGGACTTACGCCTACCGTCGCGAAGACGGAGTCGCCGTCGTGCCTCTCGCGCTCCTCGGCCCCTAGCTGTAGATTCAGCCGGTGAGTGTGGTGGGCCAGCCCTCGCCCGGGAGGCAGGCCAGCACCGTCACCGGACCCTCCACCCACCACGCCCCGAACGCACGCGGAATCGCGTACGCCTCACCACGACACAA
>JBKEBN010000030.1:0-1839 GCA_047973175.1 Leucobacter sp. | reverse complement strand
CCTGTAGGGACGGGGCTGATGCCGGCGAGTTTCGCGAACGCCGCTTCGGACTTGACGCGTTCGGGATTGTCGCCGGCAACGATGAGGATCTCGGCGGCGGTATCGACTCCGATGCCGAACTCGTCCAGCAAATGCGGAGCACGCCCAAGTACCAGTTCCTCGATCATTCCGTTGAGTTCTTTGATTTCCTCGTCGAGCATGAGCCAACGCTTCGCGAGAGACCGCAGCGTGTGCCGGTTCGTGTCTTCTGGAGACTCAAGGCCGCGTGGGCGGAATGCTGCGCAGTGACGCGCGAGCGTGCGCTGTGTCTTCCGCGCAGTCTCGGCGCGAAGCTGTTCTGGTGCGTGCACGAGCATCGCTTTGAGCATCACCATCGTCGCGGCTTTCTGCTTGACGGCGGTGTCATGGGCGACTTTGAGCTGCCGAATCATCTCGACCGCACCATCCATCGTTTTCGGGGTCGCTGTCGCGAAGCCTGCGAGCACGGCCCGCGCGGCGTTCTCCGCGTCGAGGGTGTCGGACTTCCCGTTGAGTCGGCGGAGGCGCCTATCGGGGCGTGAGACCTCGACGACTTTGTGGCCTTGTCTGCGGAGGAACGAGGTGAGGCCTGCCCCGTAGGAACCGGTTCCCTCGATCCCGAACGAGATGATCTTCCCGAAGCTCTCCGCCCAGGCGAGGAGTTGCCGGAATCCGACGGTGTCGGTTGCGATCGTGAGCGTCGCGAGTATCCCGCCGATCGTGTCCATCACCGCTGCGACGTGAATGTGTTTGTGGGTGTCGATGCCGATCACGACGTGCCCTGAATGGGCGGACTCTACCTGGGTCATGGCGGGGGTTCCTCTCTGCCAGTTATCGTGGGGTTCACGCTGTCACCGGCGAGGGGACAGGACTGTCACGGGGACGCTGTTTGAGAGTAGGCTCCAGGCTCCTATTAGGTCACGCCTCGTCCGGTGGCGGCGCTTCTATTGCGTTGCCCGGGCGGAGGGTCGACAGATCAACGCAAAGGCACCCTGCGGGCCATTCGTAACATGGGTCAGACCGCTCCGGCCGGGACTCCCCAATCTTTGCGAGATCAGGTAGAGACAGACTGACAGCCGAACGAATCCCCGACAGTCCCGGTCGACGAGACAGCGCCGAGTTCTTGGATACGGTCGGTGTAGACCATGGCCGTGTAGTTCGACCCGTGATCGGCATGATGGATCAACCCATCGAGCCGGCCGCCTGACTGCCACACAGCCATATCGAGCGCCTGCATCGGCAGAACCTCCGACTTCAACGTCGCGGCAACATTCCAGCCCACGATCCTGCGCGAGTACACATCCGTGACGAACACGACATACGCGAACCCAGACCAGGTAGCGACGTAGGTCACATCGCACACCCAGAGCCTGCGAGGGCCGTTGGCAGTGAACTTCCGGTTCACGAGATCGGCAGGCAGTGTCGCCGCTTTGTCGGGGCGTGTGGTGAACACTCGCTTTGATTTCCGCACCCCGCGCACGCCGGCGAGCCGCATCAGACGCTCGGTCTGGTCGCGGCCAATCTTCCATCCCTCATGCTTGAGCAGGGCGTGCATCTTCCGCCGCCCGTACACGCCATAGTGCTTTGCATGGAGTTGCTGGATCACCGGCACGAGGAACTCATCGCGCAGCCTTCTCGCTGAGACTGTCCGGGCTTTCGCGGCCCGATACCCGCTGGAAGTGAGGAACCCACGAACCGCCGCACGCAGGGTGCGACAGAGGAACTCGACCCCGAAACGATCACGATACAAGTCGATGAACCGGATCATTTCGTTCGTGGTCGGTCGAGCTCCTTCGCGAAAAACACGCTCGCAGCCTTGAG
>JBKEBN010000198.1:0-18829 GCA_047973175.1 Leucobacter sp. | reverse complement strand
TCCTGCTCCTGCTCCTGCTCCTGCTCCTGCTCCTGCTCCTGCTCCTGCTCCTGCTCCTGCTCCTGCTCCTGCTCCTGCTCCTGCTCCTGGTCCCGGCCCCGACGCGCTGCGGCAGCGCGATCTGCTGCTCTGCGCGGCGCTCGGCTCGCCCGACCCGTATGGGCGGCAGCTCGACGGCATGGGAGGCGGGCTGTCATCGCTCTCGAAGGCGATGATCGTGGGGCGCTCCGAGTGCCCGGGAGTCGATCTCGACTACACCTTCGCCCAGGTGGCGATCGATGAGTTCGCGGTCGACTACTCGGGCAACTGCGGCAATCTCTCGTCGGCCGTGGTGCCGTTCGCGCTCGCCGCAGGGCTCGTGAGTCGCGACGACGGAGTGCAGCGCTTCACGCTCTACAACACCAACACCGGCCAGACCGTCGAGGTGCGCTTGCGGGTTGAGGGCGGTCTCGCGGCGGTCGACGGCGAGCTGGCTCTGCCGGGGGTCTCTGGTACCGGAGCGGCCATCGACCTCGTCTATCCCGACCCCGGGGGAAGCCACACCGCGGGACTGCTGCCGACGGGAGCAGCCGCCGATGTGCTGCGGGTAGGCGACCGCGAGGTGCGCGTCTCGATCGTGGATGCGACTGTTCCGCTGGTGCTGGTGGCGGCGTCCCAGTTCGGGCTCACGGGTGCCGAGCATCCCGAGGCGATCGATGCCGATAGCGAGCTCATGGCCCGGCTCAAAGAGGTGCGTCGAGCCGGTGCGGTGCTCGCGGGTCTGTGCGACGATCCCGCGGCGGCTCCCCTCGCGGTTCCCAAGATCACGCTCGTCGCACCGGCCGCCGATTCCGTGCTGCTCGACGGCACCGTGCTCGCGGCTGACGCCGTCGACCTGCTCGTACGGCCGATCTCGGTGGGGCAAGCGCACCGGGCGGTGCCGGGCACGGGGGCCATGTGCCTCGCGGCCGCGGCCCAGGTTCCGGGTACTGTCGTCGCGGAGTTCGCCTGGGGTGTCGGGGCGTTGCGGGCGGGTGCGGGATCCACCACCTCGGCGTCAACCGACACGAGCGCGGTGGGCAACGCGAGTGCGAAGGGTGACACGAGTGCGAAGGATGACCCGAGTGCGGCGGGCAGCCCGAGTGCGAAGGATGGCCCGAGTGCGGCGGACGGCCAGGGTGCCTCCGACACATCGGGCGCACTCGTCGATGCACCCGATGACTCGACCGTACCGGTCTATTCGGCTGTCCCTGCCGATTCCGGAGCACCGACAGTGTGTACTGCACAGGGGAACACGCAAGATACCGCGGCCTCGCGTTCCGTGCGCCTCGGCACCGCATCGGGCGTTGTCACCGCCGCAGCGGTGCCGACCCCCGACGGCGGCATCGCGGAGACCTCGCTGGCCCGCACCGCGCGCATCCTGATGCGCGGCCAGGTCGCGGTCTGACAGCTGTGCCGCCCACCCGGGGTGTGTCTCCCAAGGGCGCGCGCATAGTTTAAGGGCGCGCCCGACCCCAGGCTGGGGCCAGCGCTCGAACCCCGCCGAGAGAAGGAAAAGGCGGGTTCTGCGGCCTCAACACCCGCACTATCCGCCTCTCGAGCGGGTCTTGGCCTCGGCTCGGCGGGGCTACTCGCTCGGTGGGGCTATGGCTCGGTGGGGCTACTCGCTCGGCGGGCTACGACCCGGCGGGGTTACGCGGCCGCCGCGGCGATCGCGCGGGTCGCGAGCGCGAGGTGTAGCGCCGCCTCGGCGGCCTCTTGGCCCTTCGACTCGGGCGCACCGGGGAGACCGGAACGGTCGAGAGCCTGCTGCTCGGTGTCGGTGGTCAGCACGCCGAAGCCCACCGGGCGGCTCGCGTCGAGCTGCACGCGGGTAAGCCCGTCGGTGACGGCGTTGCAGACGTAGTCGAAGTGGGGGGTGCCGCCGCGGATGATGACGCCGAGACAGACCACCGCGTCGAAGTCGCCGCCGCCCTGCGTCGAGGGGGCGAGCGCGACCTGAGCCGCGAGCGGCAGCTCGAACGCTCCCGCCACGCGGAAGGTGTCGTGCGTCGCGCCCGCCGCAGTGAGAGTCTGCTCGGCACCGGCGATCAGTGCGGTCATGATCTCGTCGTGCCAGCTGCCGGCGATGACGGCGACGCGCAGTCCGGTCGCGTCGACCGCGAGATTGGGGGCTCCTGCTCCACTCATGGGTGCTCCTTCGGGATTGTCGAGGTGTTGGGATGGGTTCGGGCGTTCGGGTGGTTGAGTAGAGATATCAGGTGGTTGAGCAGAGCGCAGCGGCGTCGAAACCACGCTGTTCAGCGTTGCGGGAGGGCGTGGGTGTCGGCTGCGATCATGTTCCCTGGTTGGAAATGCGGCATATGACAGGGTTTTAGGGTACATATCCGTCCAGCGAACGGGGCTTCGGGCTGCGGGAGGGTGTGCGGTTTCGACTGCGGCCCGCGGCCTCCGCTCAACCACCTGGAGGGGGCGGCCTCCGCTCACCACCTAGAAGGGGGGGGCGGCCTTCGCTCAATCAGCGATGCCGGTGCCCGCGTTCACGTCGGCGGGCAGTTGGTGGCCCATGCGGTCGCGCTTGGTCGTGAGGTAGCCGATGTTCTGCTCGGTGACGCCCACGAACAGCGGCACGCGCTCCACGACCTCGACACCGTGCGCCTCGAGCTGGGCGACCTTGTCGGGGTTGTTGGTGAGCAGGCGCACCTGGGTGATGCCGAGGTCGGCGAGGATCTCTGCCGCGGCGGTGTAGTCGCGGTCGTCTGCCGGCAGTCCGAGTTGGAGGTTGGCGTCGAGGGTGTCGACTCCGGCCTCCTGCAGTTGGTAGGCGCGCAGTTTGTTCGCGAGGCCGATGCCGCGACCCTCGTGCCCGCGCAGGTAGACCAGGGCACCGCCGCGCTCGTGGATCAGGTCGAGGGCGGCGTCGAGCTGGGGGCCGCACTCGCACTTGAGTGACCCGAAGGCTTCGCCGGTGACGCACTCGGAGTGCACGCGCACGAGCGTGGCCTGGCCCGTGTGCGCGTCTTCCGGGGTGTCGGCGATGAGTGCGATGTGGTCGATGCCGGCGCGGCGATCGCGGTAGGCCAGCGCGCGAAACTCGCCGTGCTCCGTCGGCAGCAGAGTCTCGGCGCGCAGGCTGACCCGCCGATTCTGCGCGCCCTCGGACGGCGCACCCTCGGGATCCTTCTCATCGAGGTAGGCGATGAGCTGTTCGATGGTGATGACCGGCACGTTCTCGCGAGCTCCCAGCTCGATGAGGCCCGGCAGCCGCATCATCTCGCCGTCGTCGGCGACGATTTCGGCGATGACCGCGACGGGGCGCAGGCCGGCCAGGCGCATGAGCTCGACCGATGCCTCCGTGTGCCCGTCGCGGGCGCGCACGCCGCCGTCGACCGCGCGCAGCGGCAGCACGTGGCCGGGTCGGCGCACGTCGGTCGGCGCGGCCTCCGGGTTGGCGAGGGCGCGCAGCGTGGTGGTGCGGTCGCTCGCGCTGATGCCGGTGGTGACGCCGTGCGTCGCGTCGACCGTCACGGTGTACGCGGTCGAGCGCACGTCTTCGTTGCGGGCGACCATCATCGGCAGGTCGAGCTGGTCGGCGATGTCGTTCGACATCGGTGCGCACAGCAGGCCCGACGACCAGCGCACGGTCCACGCCACCCACTCGGGTGTTGCGAGTTCGGCCGAGAGAATGACGTCTCCCTCATTCTCCCGGTCCTCGTCGTCGGCGACAATCACGGGGCGGCCCTCCCTGATCGCGGCGACGGCCTCCTCGATGGTCGAGATGCCGGGGGTGGAGCCGGGCGCGGATGCCGGGGCGGATTCCGCGGAGCCGTTCGCCGGCCCTGCGGCGGATGCAGCGGTGTCGGTCTGGGTCATTCGTTGGTTCCTTCGCTCTGGATGAAGAAGCTGCGCAGGCGCGCGACGTGGCGGGCAAGAATATCGGTTTCGATGTTGACGGTGTCGCCCGGTTCGAGCGTGCCGAGCGTGGTCGCGGTGAGGGTCTCGGGGATCAGCGACACCTCGAACCACTGCTCGCTCGGTGCCGGATCGGCTGGGCGCGGTGCTGGATCGGCCGATCCCTCGGTGCCAGAGCTGAATCGGGGCGCATCAGCGCTTCGATCACCAGAGCCCGGAGCATCCGAGACCGCGGATACGGTGAGGGAGACTCCCGCGACCGTGATCGATCCCTTGTCGACGACCAGGGGTGCGAGCTCGGGATCGAGCGAGAAGCGCAGTGTGCGCCAGGCGCTGTGATCCACCACCGAGAGCAGCGTCGCGGTGCCGTCGACGTGCCCCTGCACGATGTGGCCGCCGAGTCGCGCGTCGGCCCGCATCGCGCGCTCCAGGTTGACGCGGCTGCCGGGTGCGAGCTCGCCGAGGGTCGACATGCGCAGCGACTGCTGCATCACGTCGGCGGCGAAGGTGCCGCGGCCGTCGGCGGTTGCGCCCTGATCCACCACCGTCAGGCAGACCCCCGAGACGCAGATCGACGCGCCGTGGGTGGCGTCCGAGGTGACGGTGGGCCCGGCGATGGTGAGCCGGATCGAGTCGCCCACCGGCCGGGTGGCCACGATCTCGCCGATCTCTTCGATGAGTCCTGTGAACATCAGCGTCTCTCCCGTGGGTTGTTCGTTGTCGATCTGCGCGCGTCGGCGGCAGTATTCTTCCCGGACGCGATGCCGTGCCCCGCCTCGGCCCTGCCGGATTCCGCGGGCGAGCCGCTCCCGTCGGCACCGGGCGGTGGATCCCGGTGCCCGATCGCCGCCTTGATGAGCAGGTCGTCACCGAGCTGGGCGGTGTGGGTGATGCGCAGGGGCTTGATGCCGCTGATGCTGGCGACGCCGAGGTCGCCGAGCGCGAGCCGGGGGCCGCCGAGCAGCGCCGGAGCCAGGTAGACGAGCACCTCGTCGACGAGGCCCGCGGCGATGAACGCGCTCGCGACCGTCGGCCCGCCCTCGACGAAGAGCCGGCGCACGCCGCGTTCGTGCAGTTGCGCGAGATCTGCGGCGAGGTCGTCGCCGGTGATCTGGATCGGTGCCTCGAGACCGCGCGCCACGAGTGCGGGGTGGCTGAGCACTCGGGCTCCGCTCGGGATCGGGCGGTGCCCCATCACGATCGGGATCGGCTGCTCGGCCGCCGGCACGAGCAGCCCGCCGCGGGACGCGCGCGAGGTGAGTGCGGGGTCGTCGGCGTAGAGCGTGCCGGTGCCCACGAGGATCGCGTCGGCTTCGCCGCGCCTGCGGTGCACGTCGTCGCGGGCGTCGACGCCTGTGATCCACTTGCTCGTGCCGTCGGTCGCAGCCGCGCGGCCGTCGAGGGTCTGGGCCCACTTCACGGTTATGTGGGGACGCCGCGCTTGAGGCAAGGCCGATTTCTCGGCCTTGCGCGCGGCGTCCCGAGCCCGTCCCGGGCTCGGTTCTGGCGAGGCTGTCGAGGGTTCGGTGGGAAGCAAGCTGCTGGCCTTGCGCGCAGCGTCCCGAGCCCGTCTCGGGCTCGACTCGGGCAGTGCGGCGTGTGCGCCGCACTGCCGATCCAACCACGGACCCAGCACGACACGCGCCTCGCCGGGCAGCACCCCGCCGCGCACCTCGATGCCCGCTGCGCGCAGCGCCGCGGCACCGCCGGAGGAGGCCGCGCCGACGTCGTCGAGGGCGTAGGCGACCGCGCCGATCCCGAACTCGATGAGCGCCCGCGTGCACGGCCCGGTGCGACCCGTGTGATTGCACGGCTCGAGCGTGACGACGGCGGTGAGTTCGTGTGCGCGTTCGCGCCACTCCGCCGGAAGCGCCGAGATCGCGTCGACCTCGGCGTGGGGGGTGCCCGCGCCCCGGTGCCAGCCCTCGGCGACGATGCGTCCCTCGGGCGACAGCAGCACGCAACCGACGCGCGGATTGGGGTTGCGGTCGGGGCCGCGCATCGCAAGCGCGAGCGCGCGGCGCATCGCGTCTTCGATGAGTGCCTGCTCCAGCATCCCGTTTGCCGTACTTTCTTGTTCGACCGGGGTGCTGCTGCCGCACCCCAAAGGGAGAACGGCGTTCCTCTCATCCAGACTCGACCGCGACTCGCGTCACGGCCATCACTGTCGGCACCGGAATTCCACCGGTTCGGCCTCGCAGGTGCGAGGTTCGCGGGCTGTACCGCCGGTTCGGATTCTCACCGACCCCGGAACATAGTGTTCATTCTACTGCAGATTCGCGGCCGATTTTGAACAGCTGCTGGCAGCGCCCGAGCGGATAGAGGCTCCGCACCACCTACGTTTGCTTCGCTGGTTGGATATGCAAGCTAAAACCCGATCTTAGGGTGCACATCCAACCGGCGAAGCGCACTTGAACTCTATGTAGGTGATTGAGCGGAGCAGAGCGCAGTCGAAATCACACACCATCAGGTTCCTCGATAGGTTTTTCCTCGATAGGTTTCGGTGACTGGTTTCGACTGCGTCGACCTTCGGCCGACTCCGCTCAACCACCTATGTGAGCCCGCACCGCTCACTACTGCGCACCCGACCGCAGCACGAGATCCTGCACGTGCGGCCAGGTGTTGCGAAAACCGGGGTGCAGCATCAATCCCGTGACCTCTTCGACGGACACCCATCGCACGTCGACCGCTTCCGAGGTGAGAATGCGCGGATCCCACTCCTCGGTGATGAGCCCCACGAAGGTCACGTACGACCAGTACCCGAAGTCGAGCACGTGCGATCCCGTGATGCGCACCCGTTCGGAGGGGAGATCGTGTTCCTCGCCGGCCTCGCGAAAGGCCGCCTGGATGGCCGATTCGTCGTAGGCCCGCGCACCGCCCGGAATGCTCCACGTGCCGCCGTGATGGCACCAGTCGGCGCGCAGTTGCAGCATCACCTCTGCTCGGGAGTTGTGGATCAGGATCCCAGCGGCTCCGTAGCGACCCCAGAAGCGGCCGTGCTCTCCGTCGGCCCACTCGTCGGGGGAGTGCGGAACGGGATCCGGGCGAGCTGGGTTGCGACCGAACATGGGTAGCGACCCTCCAAACGGTGCGGTGCGGAATGCCGCGGTGCGGAATGCCGCGATGCGGAATGCTGCGATGCGGAATGCCGCGGAACGGGCGGGCAGGGGTGCGGCAGGGCTGCGACAGGAGAAAACTACAGGCGCGAGTACGACGGCACGGACGCGTGCGACGGCACAGACGCGGCGGCGACACAGACCCGGCGGCGACGGTACTCCGCGGCGAGGCGACACCCGAGAGTGCGCCCCGCCCCGCCGCACCGCGCCCGACTACTGGAACGCGGGGACGACGTCTGCGATGAAGAGCTCGAGCGAGCGCTTCTTCTCGTCGTGGCTCAGCGAGTTGTCGCACCAGAAGCTGTACTCTGTGACGCCCAGCTCCTCGTAGTGGCGCAGGCGTTCGATGACCTCTGCCGGGGTGCCGATCATCGCGGTGCGGTGCAGGGAGTCGAGCGAGAACTCGGGCCTGTCGGCGAAGACCTCTTCCGGCGTGGGGTCGAGGAAGCCGTTGACCGGGGTCTTCTTGTTGCCGAACCAGGCACCGAAGGTGCGGTAGAACCTGTTGACGCCGGCGGCACCCACCTTCCAGCCCTCGGGATCGTCGTGGCGTGCACGTGAGTGTGGCGCAGCACCATGATGTCGGGGCGCTTGGTAACCTCGGGATGGTTGGCGATGGCGGTCTCGAACTTGTTCACGAGATCCTCCACCTCCTCGTCGCCCTTCATGAGCGGGGTGACCATCACGTTCGCGCCGTTCGCCACCGCGAAGTCGTGCGACTCGGGGCTGCGGGCGGCGACCCACACCGGCGGGTTCTTCTGCACGGGCTTGGGCACGCTGGTCGAGGTGGGGAACGAGTAGACCTCGCCGTCGAAGGCGAAGTCGCCGTCCCACAGCTGGTTGACGGTCGCGACGATCTCGTTCATGGCCTTGCCGCCGTCGGTCGCGGGCATGCCGCCGGCCATGCGGTCGAACTCGAACTGGTACGCGCCGCGGGCGACGCCGAGTTCGGCGCGACCGCCGCTGATGACGTCGAGCAGTGCGATCTCGCCGGCCGCGCGAATCGGGCTCCAGAACGGCGCGATGATGGTGCCCGCGCCGAGGCGGATCTTGCTGGTGCGCGCCGCGATGTAGGCGAGCTGCGGGATGGGGTTCGGCGAGGCGGTGTACTCCATCGCGTGGTGCTCGCCGATCCACACCGTGCTGAACCCGCCGGCTTCGGCGAGCAGCGCCAGCTCGACGAGGTTCGCCCAGTGCTGCTCTTCGGAGATCGCGTCGTCGTAGCGCTCCATGTGGATGAAAAGTGAGAAACGCATGTGTTGCTCCTTGCTGTCTGTGGGGTGTTGTTACTTGGCCGCGAGCCGCTCGGCGATCGTCTGATTGGTGCGAGACCAGTGCTCGTGCTCGACCTCGCGCACGATGACGGTGATGTTCTCGGGTGCGGCGTCGACCGTTTCTTCGGCGGCTCGGTGCACCGCGTCGATGAACGCGCGCAGCTGCTCGGGGCTGCGCCCGCGGGCGATAGAGATGTCGATGAGTGGCACGGCGATCAGCTCCGCAGCACGAAGGGGTCGGCGACGGGGCCCTCGTCGGTGTTGATCCACACGCTCTTCAGCTTGGTGTACTCGTACATCGACTCGATGCCGTGCTCGATGCCGACGCCGGAGTGCTTGAAGCCCTGGCGGGGCGACATGGGCGACATCGAGCGGTAGGTGTTGACCCAGATGGTGCCGGCGTCGATGCGCCGCGCGAGGCGGTGCGCGCGGGCCAGGTTCTGCGTCCAGATGCCGGCGGCGAGGCCGTAGTCGGTGTCGTTGGCGAGCGCGACGAGCTCGTCTTCGGTCTCGAACGGGATGATGCCGGTCACGGGGCCGAAGATCTCCTCGCGCATCACCCGCATGTCGTTGTTCACGTCGGTGAGCACGGTCGGCGAGTAGAAGTAGCCGGGCAGTTCGAGCTCGGGTCGGGTGCCGCCCGTGTGGATCGTCGCGCCCTCGGACGCGCCGAGTTCGACGTACGACGCCACCTTTTCGAGGTGGTCGCCGAAGGCGAGGGGGCCGAGTTCGGTCTCATCGGCGAGCGGGTCGCCGATGATGATGGATCGCGCCCGCTCGCTGACGCGCTCGACCAGTTCGTCGTAGATCGCCTTGTGCGCGAACACGCGGCTGCCGGCGATGCAGGTCTGGCCACCCGCGGCGAAGACGCCGGCGATGACGCCCGTGGCGGCGTTCGCGATGTTCGCGTCGTCGAACACGATGTTGGGGCTCTTGCCACCGAGTTCGAGGGTGCAGCCGATGAAGCGGGCCGCGGTCTCGGAGGCGATGCGCGCGCCCGTGGCGGTCGAGCCGGTGAACGAGATCTTCGCCAGGTCGGGGTGCGCGACGAGCGGGGCACCGGCCTCGCCGCCGAACCCGGTGACGACGTTGAGCACGCCGGCAGGGAAGCCCGCCTCGGTGGCGAGCTCGACGAACCGCAGGATGCTGCGGGAGGTGTGCTCGCTCGGCTTGATGACGACCGTGTTGCCGGCCGCGAGCGCCGGGGCGATCTTCGAGGTGGTGAGGCTCAGCGGCGAGTTCCACGGCGTGATGACGCCGACCACGCCGAGCGCCTCGCGCTGCGTGTAGTTGAGGATCGCAAGGGTGGTGGAGGGGATCTGCGCGCCCTGGATCTTGTCGGCGAGGCCCGCGTAATAGTAGTAGTACTCGGGCAGGCCGCTCATCTGGCCGCGCATCTCGCGCAGCAGCTTGCCGTTGTCGAGGCTTTCGAGCAGTGCGAGTTCTTCGGAGTGCTCACCGATGAGGTCGGCGAGGCGGCGCAGCAGGTGGCCGCGCTTGGTGTGGGTGAGGCCGGCCCAGGCGGGCGACTCGAAGGCGGCCTTGGCTGCGGCGACGGCGCGGTTCATGTCTTCGGCGTTGCCGCGGGCGGCCTCGTAGAGCACCTCGAGCGTTGCCGGGTTGGTGCTCTCGAAGTACTCGCCGTCGGAGGGCGCGACGTATTCGCCTCCGATGAAGTGGTTGAGTCGTTCAGTCATGCTGGGGTCCTTCGGATTCTGCGATGAATGCGGTGATGGCGGCCTGGAGGGTGCGCGTGTCTTCCACGGGCATCATGTGGCGGGTGTTCGGCACGATCACGACGCGGCAGTTCGGGATCGCCTCGCCGAGGCGGTACGACATGTCGGGCGTCGATCCCGGATCGAACTCGCCGGTGATCGCGAGCGAGGGTGCCTCGATGCCGTCGAGTTCGGGGCCGATGGCCCGGTCGCCGCGCACGAACACGGTGTAGGCGTGCAGGTAGGATTCGATGTCGTTCTGCAGCAGCGTCTCGCGCGTGTAGTCGATGATCGACTGCGGCACGGTGGTGGTGGCCGCGGGATACCAGCGCTCGATCGATGCTTCGACGCCCTCGGCGAAGTCGTCGCCCGCGGTGGCGAGGCGGGCTTCGACCTTCTCGGCCTCCTCGTCGGTGCGCCGACAGACCGAGTTGACCGAGGTGAGGGTGGCGACTCTCTCGGGAGCGAAGCGGGCGATATGCTGCGCGATGAGCGCGCCGAGTGAGAAGCCGACGAGGTGCACGCGCCCCTCCGGCAGGCGCGCGACGACGTCGTCGGCGAGCGACGCGAGCGTCTGCGGCTCGCGCAGCGGCGGCTGCTCGCCGTGGCCGGGGAGGTCGAGTGCGACGCACGGCCGCCCGGCGGCCTCGAACTGCTCGACGAGGGGGGCCCACATCGTGCGGTCGAGGCCCACACCGTGCAGCAGCACGATCGGGGTCTGAGAGGTGCTCATTGCTGCCGTTACCTCTTTCGCTCAGTCCTGGCCGAGGGGGCGCAGGCGCTGCTGCGGGCGGCCCTGGTTCGCGCCGGCGAGGGCGACGAGGATCTCGTCCGCGTGCGGGGCGTCGGCGAAGCGCACCTCGATCGACTGGTGGTGCGAGCGGATCTTCATGTCGGTGAAGTGCTTCAGCGGAATGTCGAAGCTGATGCCCGAGGGGCCGCGCTTCTCGACCGCGGGCAGCAGGGTGGTTGCGTTCGCGGCGTTGCGGAAGTGGTCGCCGAAGTTGAGGTTGTGAATGATGCCCGAGCCGTGCTCGATCTCGCCGTTCAGGCCGATGATCGCTGCCTTGCCGTAGGCCTCGAGGGGATCGCCGAGGGCTTCCATGACGCGGGGGGCGAGCAGTGCTCCGAGGTCGGAGGCGACCGAGTCGATGCCGGGGATGAGGTCTTCGACGAAGCCCTGGCCGGCCCACGGGTTCTGGAACACGGCGGCGACGACGGCGACGCGCGCGATGGGGTCGACGGCGCGACCGCCCTCGAAGGGGGTCTCTTCGACGAAGGTGAAGATCTTGCGGGGGTTCAGTGCGGGGTAGCTCGCGGTGGTGCTCACAGTGCGATCTCCTTGTAGATGTCAGAGGATACGGGGCGGTCGGTGGTGCGGTCGCCGATGCGGGCGAAGGGGCGGGGGCCGGTCGAGGCCGCTGCGATCACGGCGATCTCGTCTGCGTGCGGGGCGTCGGCGAGGTTCACCTCGGTGGTCTGGTAGTGGGTGCGCGTCGCGGCCGCGGTCTTGTGCCACATGGGCACGCGCAGCAGCTGCCCGGCGTCGGCCTGGCCGTCGACGAAGCAGATGATCGAGGTGCCGCCGAGTGCCTCGCGCAGCAGGTTGCCGAAGAAGGGGGTGTGGATCAGCGCCCCGGCGTGCTCCAGTTCACCCTGCGTGCCGACGAGCGCGGCTTTGCCGAAGGCCTCGATGGCGTCGGCACCCCCCAGCTCATCGAGCAGGCGGTCGCTGATGAGCTTCGCGAGCAGCGGCGCGATGCGCTCGGCCTCGGGGGCGAGGTCTTCGTCGGTGCCGGTGCCGAGCCAGGGGTTGCGGATCACCGCTGTGGCCGAGGCCTTGCGAATGGCGGGGGTGCCTTCGCGCGGAATCTCCTCGACCTGGGTGAAGACCTTGCGGAGGCCTATGGCGGCGGCGATGTCACCATAGTCGGCCAGTGTGGATCGCGTGCTGAGATCAACCGTTCGGGGGTTGTCGGCGGTGTCGTTCATTGGTGCTCCTGAGTGCTTCTTCTGCGGAGGGTGGACGGTCTGGGAATGTCTAGGCGATTGCGTCGTCGAACGAGACGAGGGTCGCGTGCTCTCGCGTCTGCACGACGTGCCTGCGGGTCGCGAGTTCGGCGGCGAGCGGGTCTTTCGACTGGATGGCGTCGAGAATGCGGGCGTGCTCGCCGAGTGAGTGGCTCAGGCGGCCCGGGATCGCGAGCGTCTGCTTGACGATGCGGTGGTATGCGAGCTGATTCATCAGCAGCTCGTAGTGCTCAGAGAGCTTCTGGTTGTCGGCTCCGGCCACGAGCGTGTGGTGAAAATCGTGCACGAGCGCGGCGTACGCGGCCTGGTCGCCGGCGCGCACGACATCGCGCTCGCTCTCGACGTTGTGGATGAGACTGCGCAGCTCCGGCACGTCGCCGCGCCGGGCGAGCAGGCTGGCCGCGAGCCCCTCGAGCGACTCCTTGAGCTGGAAGAGTTCGAGGATCTCGCGCGCGGTCGGCTTGCGCACGAAGGTGCCGACACGGGGTCGGATCTCGACCAGGCCCTCGCGTTCGAGCTGCTTCAGGGCCTCGCGAATGGGGGTGCGGCTGACCTCGAACTCCTCCGCGAGCGCGGTCTCCGCGAGCAGGTCGCCGGGAGCGACGGAGCCGCTCAGCACGAGGCTTCGCATGCGGTCGAGCAGTGTCCCCGTTGGTGCGTCCGCTGAGCTGGATCGTGTGCTTACCGCTCTTCCTTGCATACATCAACTCTAACTTGCATACATTGACGACACAAGACCTGTTCCCGAATTGCGCTGAAATTACGGCAAAGTTTCGCTTTGGAAAAGGTCATTGACGAAATCGAGAGTGTGTGATTAGTATTCGTTGTATGCAAGACATCAAAGCTGCCGTAGTACATGCCTGGGAAGCCGCGTGGGATCGTGGAGAGGTTGATGCCTTCGACGAAGTGCTTCACCCCGACTATCGACGAGAGAGCACGAGCTCGGGTCGCGTATCAGACGCGTCCGCGCTCAAAGAGGAGATCCTCGCGACGCGCGAGGCCTTTCCCGACCTCGTGACGACGATCGATTCGCTCATCATCGATGAGCAGTCGAACACCGCCGCGCTCTTCTGGCACTCCGAAGGCACTTTCACTCACGACCTGCAGGGCGTACCTGCGACCGGTAGCCGCGTCGAGACCCGCGGCTCGAACCAGCTCGAACTTCGCGACGGCAAGATCATCAGCGAGCGCGTCACCTGGGATCAGAGCGAGCTGCTCGCCGACCTCGGCGTTCCCTCGCTGCGCTCTGCGTTCGAGACCGCCCCGGCCGACGTGGTCGTCGACGACCTGAGCGGCGTGCCGAGCCTCGACGCTCTCAAGGGCTTCAACCGGCAGTTCGTCACCGGCGTCACCGTTGTCACCACGATCGATGAGAACGGCAAGCCGCGCGGCCTGGCCGCCAACTCCTACGCCTCTGTGTCGCTCGAGCCGCCGCTCGTGCTGGTCTGCGTGCAGAAGACCACGAGCACCTACTCGTCGCTGTTCAAGTCGACTCACCTCGGCATCAACATCATGAGCAACGGCCAGCGCGGCACGGTCGGCGTGTTCGCGTCGAAGGGCGACGACAAGTTCGCGACGGTCGACTGGCACGCCGGGCCGTCTGGCAGCCCCCTCATCGACGGCTCGGCCGCGTCGATCGAGGCCGAGATCAAAGAGCGTTTCCAGGCGAAGACCCACACCGTCTTCATCGCCAAGGTGACGCACGCCGAGATCGCCGAAGTGGAGCCGATGGTCTACAAGGCCGGCCAGTTCTACGACGGTGCCGAGCTGACCGAACTCTGAATCACCGGATCCGATACAGATCGGATCACCGACACAAGGAAGTGCACATGACACACGACAACACCGGTTCCGACCGGCAGCCCGGAGGGGATCCCACGCCCCACCTGGGCAGCAACGATCCCGAGACCGGGTTTCTCACCGGCACCATCACCATCGCCGACGCCGAGCGTCTGAAGAGTCGGCCCGGCGCGGTGTTCTGGATCTCGATCGCGCTCATCGCGGCGTTCGTCGCGTGGGCGATGATCTCGCCGGACTCGCTCGGCGGCTCGATGACCGCTGCCATGAACTGGGCCGCGCAGAGCATCGGCTGGAGCTACCTGGTCGTCACCCTCGGCTGCATCCTGCTGCTGGTCTACCTCGCGATGAGCCGCTTCGGCGGTATTCGCCTGGGCACGAACGAGGATCGGCCCGAGTTCTCCACCTGGGCCTGGCTGGCCATGATCCTCTCGGCAGTCATGGGCATCGGCCTCATCAGCTACGGTGTGGCCGAGCCGATCTCGCACTTCGTCACCCCGCCGCACGGCCTCGCCGACCCTGAGACGATGGACGCCGCGGTGCTCGCGATGCAGTTCTCCTACTTCGACTGGGGCCCCAACGCCTGGGCCGTGTTCGGCGTCTTCGGTCTCGCCATCGCCTACTCGACGCACCGTCGCCACAACACGGGCCTCATCTCGCCCATGCTGCGCCCGGTGTTCGGCAAGGCGGTCGACGGCCCCCTCGGCAAGATCATCGACATCTTCGCGATCATCGCGACGCTCTTCGGCACCACCACCTCGCTCGGTCTCGGAGCCTCGCAGATCAGCGAGGGCCTGTCGCGGGTGTTCGGCGTGCCGAGCACGCTCATCACGCAGATCATCATCATCGCCGTGATCACCGCGATGTTCACCCTCTCGGCGCTGTCGGGCGTGCACCGCGGCATCAAGTGGCTGAGCCAGATCACCACGGTGCTCTCCATCGGCCTCGGCCTGTTCGTGCTCATCGTCGGCCCGACCGACTTCGTCTCCAACCTGTTCTTCCGCTCGGTCGGGCAGTTCGTCAGCCAGTTCTTCCAGGTCGCGCTCATCACCCCGAGCACGCCCGACGATGTCGCCTGGATGCAGTGGTGGACCTACTTCATGATGGCCTGGTGGCTGAGCTGGGGCGGCTTCGTCGGCGTCTTCCTCGCGAAGATCTCCAAGGGTCGCACCATCCGCGGCTTCGTGGCCGGCGTCATGGGCGTTCCCAGCCTGGTGTTCTTCATCTGGTTCACCATCATGGGCGGCTCGGCCATCAAGTTCGACATGGACGGTGCCAATATCGGCGCGGTCGCGGCGGAAGACGTCAACACGGCCTTCTTCGCCCTGCTCGGCGAACTGCCGCTGACGACCATCACATCGGTGGTCGCGATCATCCTCGTGGTGCTCTACTTCGTGTCGGGTGCCGACGCCAACACCTTCGTGCTGAGCATGCTGTCGTCTCGCGGCACCTTCGACCCGACCAAGCCGGTGCTCACCGTCTGGGGCGTGCTCACGGGCATCTCCGCGATCGCGCTGCTGATCGTCGGCGGCCTGAGCGCGCTGCAGCAGGCGGCGATGCTCTCGGCGCTGCCGTTCACGGTGATCGTGGCACTGCTCGGGTACTCGCTGGTCAAGGAGCTGCAGCGGGATCACCGCTTCGATTCCACCCACGTGGTCACCCGCGGTGAGCTGGAGCAGGCGATCGAGCAGGAGAAGTAAGGGCCCTCCAGTAAATAACCAATTGCGCGGATAGCGGCTGCGGCTGCGGTGTGCTGAGCGGGGATCCCGCCCCTGCACCGCAGCCGCAGCCCCTGTCCGCGCGAACAGTCAGTCGATGAGGTCGGCGAACAGCGAGCCGTTCGAGATCACGTTCATGGTCAGCACGATGATGAGCGCGTTGAAGAAGAAGGCGAGCGTCGTGTGCCACACCAGCGTCCACCGCATGCGCGTCTGCACCACCTGCACGTCGGGCACCGAGAACGTCGTCGAGTTGGTGAACGCGAGGTAGACGAAGTCGATGAGGCGCGGCTCGGGCGTTCCGGGAAAGATGAGCGGAGGATCCTTCGCCCGGTGGTAGCGGGAGAAGTAGATGCGCGCGTAACCCCAGTTGAACAGCGCCCACGAGAGCATCATGGCCCACACCGCGAGAAACTCGGAGCCCCGGTTGTGAATGTTCGCGCCGAGACTCGCGATGAGGTCGATCGCGACCACCAGGCCGAGGCCGCTCGCGCCGAAGGTGAGCAGGGTGGAGAGCGCCCTGGTGAGCGGATGGCTGACGATCAGGCGCATGACGAACTGGTCGGGCTGGTCGAAGCGGGCCAGCACGTTGAGCCACATGATCGTGGCACCGAGATAGACCGACGCGACGATGCACCAGCTGAGCAGCCGGATGTCGTTCAGCGCGTGGTCGCTCGCCCAGATGATGCGGGCACCGAGCCACGCGAGCATGATCTGCAGCAGCAGCCCGGTGACCTCGCCGCCGATGCTGAGCGAGGCACCGAGTGCGCGGCGGAAAGATCTCCGGTCCGTCGCTCCTAGCACTTCCACGGGCATTCCCAGCCGCTCGCACGCACAGCACCGATGGTCATACGTGTAAGTTTAGAGCGGGAGTAGGCGAACCAGAATTTGCGGGTCTCTTTCTGCCGCTTCTACGAGCGGCGCAGCCGCAGAAAGAGACTCACGGATTCTGCGGTGCGGTGTGCACGAACTGGGCGGCGGCCTCGTGCAGGCAAGAGATGAACGCGTCGCACAGTGCGGCGGCCTCGTCCACCTGCCGCCGGCGCGCGGCGAGCAACCTGGTCTTCGGAGAGCCTGCGAGCGGCACGACCGCGATCGACGGCGGCACCAGCTGCCGAATGGACTCGGGGAGGATCGTCGTTCCGGCACCGGCCGCCACGAAGCCCAGTGCCGTCTCCTGGTGCACGACCTCCTCGACGGTCTGCGCGCGAATCGCGCTGTTGCCCAGCGAATCGGCCACGCGGTCGACGTATCCCGGCATCAGGGCGCGCGGGTACGAGATCATCGGCACCCGGCTGATCTGCTCGGGAGTGACCTCCTCGAAGCCGGCGA
This sequence comes from Leucobacter sp., assembly GCA_047973175.1. Classification (GTDB taxonomy): domain Bacteria; phylum Actinomycetota; class Actinomycetes; order Actinomycetales; family Microbacteriaceae; genus Leucobacter. The sequence continues at coordinate 1,955 of JBKEBN010000198.1, read as the reverse complement.
ACTCGTGCTCCACGGGGAGGCAGGCGACCAGTCGCTCCTCGTACACGACCTCGGCGACCAGCTCGGGGTCGGGGGCCGCGCGGCCCGAGAGCAGTTCGTCGCGCACGATCCCCACGTCGAGGGCTCCGGATCGCAGCCGCTCGCACTGCTCGCCCGATGTCAGCGGCATCGCCGTCAGCTGCACCTTGGAGCGCTGCTCGCGAAACCGCTGCACGACCCCGGGCAGAACGGTGTAGTTGGCCGAGCTCACGAAACCCACGGCGACGCGGCCGGCGAGCCCGTCGGCGAACTCGCGCAGCTCGATGGCGGCGAGGTCGAGGTCGCCCAGGATCTGCCGCACGCTCTCCTGGAAGCGCAGTCCGGCAGGGGTCAGCGCCACGCGCCGCGTGCTGCGCTCGAACAGTTTGACGCCCAGCTCCTGTTCGAGTCGACCCACCTGTAGGCTGAGCGGCGGCTGAGACATGTGCAGTCTCTGAGCGGCCCGACCGAAGTGCAGCTCGTCGGCGACCGCCATGAAATATCGCAGTTGACGTAGCTCCATACGCGAAGGATACGCCCGCTGTGTCACAGTTCTGTTTCCGAACTATTGCGGCCGGATCGCGAGCGAATCGCTATGAATCGGGGCGCGAAAAGGTATTGGACGCGACCCCGCGGCATGGGTTTTTCTGGAGTAGTCGGCCCTGATCCAGAGCTAGAACCCGATCCCGAATCCGACCCTGAACCTGAAGGAGCCCCCCGTGAGCGAAGCAACACCGAGCACCAAGATCGACATGCTCTACCTGAGCGAGCCCGAGGTCATCGAGGCCGGCGTGAAAGACATGGCCCGCTGCATGGAGGTCATGGAGGAGGTGCTGGTGCTGGTGGCCAAGGGCGACTACCGCATGGCCGGCAACACGGCCAACTCGCACGGCGCGCAGATCAGCTTCCCCGATTCCTCGCCGTTCCCCACCATGCCGCTCAACGCCGCCGACCGCCGCTTCATGGCGATGGTCGCATACCTCGGCGGTCGCTTCGACGTCTCGGGCGTGAAGTGGTACGGCTCCAACATCGAGAACCGTGAGAAGGGCCTGCCGCGCTCGATCCACCTCATCGTACTGAACGACAAGGAGACCGGCGCACCGTTCGCCATCATGTCAGGCAACCTCGAGAGCGCCTACCGCACCGCCGCCGTGCCCGGTGCCGCGGCGAAGAAGCTGGCCCCGGTGAACGCGAAGTCGCTCGGCATCATCGGCCCCGGCGCGATGAACAAGAGCGCGCTGCACGCCATGACCACGGCGCGCCCCACCCTCGACACGATTCGCATCAACGGCCGCCGCAAGGTCACCTCCGAGGCCTTCGCCGACTACGTCAAAGCCCACTACCCGCAGTTCACCACCATCGAGATCGCCGAGACCGTCGAAGAGGCCGTGCGCGACTCCGACATCGTCTCCGAGGCGGTCACCGGTCTGCTCGGCTCCGAGAACTACCCCTACATCGACGGCGACTGGATCAAGCCGGGTGCCTTCCTCAGCCTCCCCGCGAACCTGCGCATGGACAAGGAGTACACGCTCTCCGGCCGTGCCCGCCTCATCGCCGACGCGAAGGCGATCTACGAGGCGTGGGCCGAGGAATACCCCTCGCCCTGCCACGAGACCGCCTTCGGCATGATCGGCCTGTACTGGCAGGATCTCATCGACGCCGGTGAGCTCGACGAGTCGCGCGTCGTCAACATCGGCGACGTGTTCGACGGCACCGCGGTGGCGCGCGAGTTCGAAGAGCAGCCCGTGCTCTTCAGCGTCGGCGGCATGGGCGTCGAAGACGTCGCCTGGGGCAAGACCGTGTACGAGAACGCCGTGCGCATGGGCATCGGCACGAAGCTCAACCTCTGGGACGCGCCGGATCTGTCTTAGAGGCTCCGCGGATAGGGACTACGGCTGCGGTGTGCTGAACAGAAATCTGGCTGCGTTGTCGTCGGA
>JBKEBN010000182.1:0-18897 GCA_047973175.1 Leucobacter sp. | reverse complement strand
GGACGCCGCGACCGCGGCCTCGACAGCCTCGCGAAGAGCCGCCACACCCTCGACACAGACAACGAGCTCGAGGAGGTGATCGACACCGTTCTCAAGCGCAGCGCCTGAGCCCATCACCACGAAGGATCAACCGTTACACCACTCCGCGGGACGGGACCGGCGGGTCAAGATCGACTATGAACAGATCTGGCGCACTGTGCTGCACCGCGCCTTCCCGGGAGGGCACCTTACGGCTCAGAATATGGGTGAGCACTATTCTCGCGACTGGGTACTCCGACAGATCGACATCGTTCATGCGGCTCGCAATCGAGTCGCACACCACGAACCGTTACTACGAGGATTCCCGTTACCCGGGCAAGGGGCTGAACGTCTCACGACTGAGGATGGGCATCTAGCCTGTATAAGGTTGGCAAACATGATCGATTTCAATCTCGCCGACTGGCTCCGAGGCAACTCTAAGGTGCCGGCTCTGCTGGCGAGTCGGCCTGACCGGTAGGTCACACAGAACCCATGAAAATCAACCGTGACGGCCCCGAACCGACTGGCACTACGAGTGCTAGGAACGAGAGGCCGCACGCCGGTATCTCGGCGCTGAGCCGTAATCTCATAGACTCCGCCTTTTGCGCAGAAACCTCCCACCCGAATAATCCTCGTCGAAGACTCGAAGAGTGCGACTACTCCGCACGAAACCACCACCCAGGAGAAGACCTCGAACCGTTCGATGAGTGCCGCGTGGAAGCGATGGCTTGCGGCCCCCATACCGGAGTGAGCTACCGGCCGATGGCCTTCAAGTAGCCGTCGACGCGAAGCTGCGCGTCTTGAAGAGAGATGCCGAGCACCACGAGCGCGCGACGAATTGCCTGTTCGCGGCTGCCGGTCTTTGCCAGCTCCTGAATCTCGGGCGGCAGCGTGTCGGCCACGCTCTCCCTCGGAGACGGCATGGGAATGTTCAGCTCCTGGTAGAGATGAAACACAAGGGATTCGAGTGCGCTGATGCGGGCCGAGAGCTCGGGCGGAATGTAAGTCGTCATGCTCCTACGTTAGACAGCACCGTCGCTCATGAAGCATTCTCACTGTGGCAATCATGTGCCGTGGCATCGACAGCCCCCACGCACCGATCCCACGCACCGATCCCGCGCACCAGGGCGATGCGCACAGCGATTCCGCGCCTGCGCATGGCAGAGTGAGAGACTGAAACACGAAGACCCGTGAACACGATCGATCGGAGACTACTATGAAAGTCGCAGCCGCCTTCCTCGCCGACGCAGCGAACGTTCGCGAGGGCACGCTGGGCGTACTGTCGGGCTTCATCAACACGATCAACCGGGCGGAGTATCCAGCCGAGCTCGGCGTCTCGTTCGTCGTGGTCGTCGAGTACGACGAAGACGAGGCCCGTCGCGGCACCACCGAGCGCCACTTCCGCGCTCGCTGCGAGCCGTCGGTCGGCGGTGCCGAACTCTTCAACGTCGACGGCAGCTTCACGCTCGGCGAGGCCAGCGACGCGAGCGGCTACGTGCCGATGGTGTTCGACATCAGCGAGGCCGTCATCCCCGAGCCGGGCAGCTACCGCATCGTCTTCGAGGGCGACGGGCTCGCTCGCATCGATGTGCGCCTCTACGCCAACTCCACCGAGATGCCGTCGCTCGAAGAGTAGCTGGCGGCGATCACGCACAAAGGGGCTCGGCCGCGTTCAGATCGCGGCCGAGCCCCTCTCATGTCGGCACCGCTCGGCGAGCAGCGCCCTGAAGTTTACTTCGTCTGGTTCTTCAGGCGCGATGCGGCCCGGGCACGCGAGGTCGCGGCGAGTTCGACCTTGCGAATGCGCACGTCGTCAGGAGTCACCTCGACGCACTCGTCTTCGCGGGCGAACTCGAGGCACTCCTCGAGCGTGAGCTGGCGCGGCGGCGTCATCGACTCGAACGTGTCGGCGGTCGAGGAGCGCATGTTGGTGAGCTTCTTCTCCTTGGTGATGTTCACGTCCATGTCTTCGCTGCGCGAGTTCTCGCCGATGACCATGCCCTCGTACACCTCGGCGGTGGGCTGCACGAAGAAAGTCATGCGCTCCTGCAGGTTGATGATGGCGAACGGCGTCACCACGCCCGAGCGGTCAGCCACGATCGAACCGTTGTTGCGGGTCACGATGGGACCGGCCCACTGGTCGTAGCCGTGCGAGATGGCGTTGGCGATGCCGGTGCCGCGGGTGATGGTCATGAACTCCGAGCGGAAGCCGATGAGACCGCGCGACGGCACGATGAACTCCATGCGCACCCAGCCGGTGCCGTGGTTCACCATGTTCTCCATGCGGCCCTTGCGCGCGGCGAGCAGCTGCGTGATCGCGCCGAGGTGCTCTTCGGGGGTGTCGATGGTGAGGTGCTCGTAGGGTTCGTGCGTCTTGCCGTTGACCTCGCGGGTGACCACCTGCGGCTTGCCGACGGTGAGTTCGAAGCCCTCGCGGCGCATGTTCTCGACGAGGATCGCGAGCGCGAGCTCGCCGCGGCCCTGCACCTCCCAGGCGTCGGGCCGGCCGGTGTCGAGCACGCGCAGCGACACGTTGCCGATGAGCTCGCGGTCGAGGCGATCCTTGATCATGCGCGCCGTGAGCTTGTGCCCCTTGACCTTGCCGACGAGCGGCGAGGTGTTGGCACCGATGGTCATCGAGATCGCGGGCTCGTCGACCGTGATGGTCGGCAGCGGGCGCGGGTCTTCGGCATCGGCGATGGTCTCGCCGATCGTGATGTCTTCGATGCCCGCGATGGCCACGATGTCGCCGGGGCCGGCCTTCTCGGCCGGGTAGCGGGTGAGGGCCTTGGTGAGCATGAGCTCGGTGATGCGCACGTTCTGGATCGTGCCGTCGTGCTTGATCCAGGCGACGGTCTCGCCCTTCTTGATCTCGCCGTGGTGCACGCGCAGCAGCGCGATGCGGCCGAGGAACGGCGAGGAGTCGAGGTTGGTCACGTGCGCCTGCAGCGGGTGCTGGTCGTCGTAGGTGGGCGAGGGCACGCGGTCGAGGATCGTCTCGAACAGCGGTTCGAGGTCGGGATTGTCGGGCAGCGTGCCGTCGTCGGGGCGGTTGTGCGACGCGGCACCGGCCCGGCCCGAGAGATACACCGTCGGCACGTCGAGCACCGCGTCGACGTCGATGTCGGGGTGATCCTCGCTCAGGTCGCTGGCCAGGCCGAGCAGCAGATCCTGCGCTTCACCCTCAACCGCTTCGATGCGAGCGTCGGGACGGTCGGTCTTGTTGACCGCGAGAATCACCGGCAGGTGCGCCTCGAGCGCCTTGCGCAGCACGAAGCGGGTCTGCGGCAGCGGCCCCTCCGAGGCGTCGACGAGCAGCACGACGCCGTCGACCATCGACAGTGCGCGCTCCACCTCGCCGCCGAAGTCGGCGTGGCCGGGGGTGTCGACCACGTTGATGACGATGGGGCCGTTCTTCGCGTGCGCGCCCTCATAGGTGATGGCCGTGTTCTTCGCGAGGATCGTGATGCCCTTTTCACGCTCGAGATCGTTGGAGTCCATGACCCGGTCGTCGACCTCGGCGTGGGCGTCGAAGGAGCCCGTCTGACGCAGCATGGCGTCGACGAGGGTGGTCTTGCCGTGGTCGACGTGGGCGACGATGGCGACGTTGCGGAGGTCTTCGCGTGTGGCGAGAGCCATAGAGGTGTTGTCCTAACGAGACGGGTGGATCGTCGGCGCGGCGGGATGCCGTGCCCGCGAGGTGGATCCTGCGTGCCAGAAAAAGCCGACGCACTATTTTAGCGGATAGTTCGCTCCCCAGCAGGTGTGAATCGTATATCATCGATGGAATGGGTACACACCGCGCTCCGAGACTCACCGCAGGCCTGCTCGCGGTTCTCTCGTTTCTCGCGGCGGTCGGCCCCTTCGCCACCGACATGTATCTCGCGTCGTTCACCTCCATCGCCCGGGATCTCGGGGCTCAGCCCTCGTCGGTGCAGCTCACGCTCACCGCCTTCCTGTTCGGCATGGGCATCGGCCAGCTGCTGCTCGGCCCGCTCTCCGACCAGGTCGGCAGGCGGCCGGTGATCGTCACCGGGCTCGCGGTGTTCGCGGCCTCGAGCATCGCTATGGCGTTCTCCCCCAACATCGAGATCTTCATCGCGCTGCGTGCCGTTCAGGGTCTTTCGGGTGCGGCCGGCGTCGTGGTGTCGCGGGCTATCGCCGTCGATCTCGCGAAGGGCGCGGACGCGATCCGAGCCATCAGTCTCATCGCGATGTTCGTCGGTCTCGGGCCGCTGATCGCTCCCCCGGTCGGCGGTGCCATTCTCACGGTCGGCGACTGGCGTGCGGTGCTCGGCACACTCGCCGGCATCGCACTGGCGATGTTCCTGCTCGCGGCCTTCGTCGTGCCGGAGTCGCTTCCGAAGTCGGCCCGCGCCGCCTCGGGTCTTCGCACCTCGCTCCGCAACTTCGGCCTGCTCCTGGCGAATCGCCGTTTCCTGCTGCTGACGGTGGTGTTCGGCCTGGGCTTCGGCAGCATGATGGCTTACATCTCGGCTTCGCCGTTCGTCGGCCAGGTGGTGCTCGGCATGCCGCCGTTCCTGTACTCGCTCGCGTTCGCAGCTGGTGCGCTGGCGATGATCCTCGCCAACATGACCAACGCGCGCCTCGCGGGCCGCGTTCCCCCGCAGCGCATGCTGATGATCGGTGCGTGCCTCTCCCTCGCATCCGGCGCGATCCTCACCGTGACCTCGATCGGCGGTCTGCTGACGCCCGCGCTCTTCATCGTGTGCGCGTTCGCGCTCACGGGAGGCACGGGCCTCATCATGTCGAACGCGAGCGCCCTCGCTCTGAGCCTCGCCGAAGAAGCGCGAGGCTCGGGATCGGCGCTGCTCGGTGCCGCCCAGTTCGCCGTGGGCGGGCTCGCGTCTCCCATCGTGGGTGCCTGGGGCGAGCACACGGCGCTGCCGATGGCACTCTTCGTGCTCGCCGCCTCGCTGCTCAGCACGGCGGGCGCTCTGCTCTACCTGCTGCGTACCCGCAGCTGAGCCCGCGCACCTGACCCGCGCACCTGACCCGCGATGCCGGTTCCCACGAACTCACACCCGGCACCAGCCTCACGCCCCTCACGAGAACCCCGCGAGCGCACCAAAACCCGTGAGCGGCACGAGAACCCATCCCCAGAACCGTTCCAGGCGTGGGTTCTCGTGCCGCTCACGGGTTCTCGTGGCGGGTCGCAGCGCCACCCTAGCCCGCTCGCGGGTCCTCGTGGTGAAGCCTCGCGGCAGCCCTGCGGCCTAGATGCCCGCTTCGCTCGCCCGCAGGGCGCGGGCGAGTTCGCGGCGCTGCGCCTGCTCGGCGGGATCGGGCACCGGCAGCGAGGCCAGCAGGCGCTTCGTGTAGGTCTCGCGGGGGTTGCCGAGCACCTGCTCGGTAGTGCCGCTCTCGACGAGTTCGCCGTGATAGAGCACGCCGACGCTGTCGGCAAGCGCGTCGACCACCGCGAGGTCGTGCGTGATGAAGAGCGACGCGAAACCGAGTTCGGCCTGCAACTCGGTGAAGAGCTGCAGCACCATCGCCTGCACCGACACGTCGAGCGCCGACGTCGGCTCGTCGGCGATCAGCAGCTTCGGATCGAGCGCGAGGCCGCGTGCCAGTGAGGCCCGCTGCCGCTGACCGCCGGAGAGCTCGTGCGGAAAACGATCGCCGTACGCCTTCGGCAGCTGCACCGCCTCGAGCAGTTCGTCGACCCGTTTCCGCGCGGCACTGGGAGTGCGGGCGATGCGGTGCACGACCAGCGGCTCTGCCACGTTCTCCGCGATCGTCAGCAGCGGGTTGAAGCTCGTCGCCGGGTCTTGGAACACGAAGCCGATGTCGCGGCGCGCGGGTTTGAAGTCGCGCTCCTTGAAACCGACCATCTCGTGACCGAGCACGCCGAGCGATCCGCCCGTCGCAGCGGTCAGGCCCGCGATGGCCCGGCCGATCGTCGACTTGCCCGATCCCGACTCGCCGACGAGACCGTAGACCTCGCCCACCGCGATATCGAAGCTCACGCCGCGCACCGCCTTGAACCCAGGCTTGCCGAGGCGGCCCGGGTACTGGATCTCGAGATCCCGAGCCGATACCAGCACCTCGGGCGCTGCCGCATCTACCGCAGCGTGCGCTCCCGCCGCGCCCGGCTCGGCGTCGCGATCCCGAGCGCGAATGCGCCCCTCGCCGAGCTTGAGCACCGCGCCGAGCAGCTTCTTGGTGTAGGCCTCGCGCGGGTCACTGAAGAGCACCTTCGCGGGGGCCTGCTCGACGACCTCGCCCTGGTACATCACCGCGACCTCGTCGGCGAGATCGGCGACCACGCCCATGTTGTGGGTGATGAGCAGGATCGCGGTGCCGAACTCGTCGCGCAGCTTGCGCAGCAGATCGAGGATCTCGGCCTGCACGGTCACGTCGAGCGCGGTCGTCGGCTCGTCGGCCACGATGAGGCCCGGTTCGAGCGCGAGCGCCATCGCGATCATCACGCGCTGCTTCTGGCCGCCCGAGAGCTGGTGCGGATAGTAGTCGACGCGCTCCTTGGGCTCGGGGAGGCCCACCCGCTCGAGCATGTCGATCGCTCGCGCCCGCGCCGCCTTCTTCGACAGCTTGCGGTCGTGCGCGCGCAGGCCCTCGGCGATCTGCCACCCGATCGTGAAGACCGGGTTGAGCGCGGTCGAGGGCTCCTGAAAGACCATCGCGACGTCGCGACCGCGCACGCGGCGCAGCTGCTCCGCGCTGAGGTGCAGCACGTCGTTGGTCTCGCCGCCGTCTCGCGAGGCGAGCAGCACCGCACCCGAAGACACGGCCGTCTCGGGCAGCAGGCCGAGCACGGTGCGGGCAGACACGGTCTTGCCCGATCCCGACTCGCCGACGACCGCGAGCACCTGGCCGGGCGAGACCGTCAGCGAGACGCCGTCGACCGCCTTCACCGGGCCGCGATCGGTCGCAAAGGTGACCTGGAGGTCTTGGATGTCGAGCACGAGCCCGTCACGCATCGCGCGGGCCCGTCCGTTCGTCGCGGTTCTCGCCCCGTTCGTCGCGGTGCTCGTTGCGCTCATCGGTTATCTCCTTCGCCGCTGTCGTCAGTAGCGCGAGTTTCATCGGTCTCCCCGATCTCGCCGGTTCGCCACGTGGTCTCCGATGTCAGAGACTCCGACGTCGCGGGATCGTCGGCGAACTCGTCATCGGCGGGCACGGGTGCCGATCCCGACACGCCATCCGACACGCCACCCGCCGCACCGCCTGCGGTGCCGACGGCCGCCCCCACCGAGGTGTCGGTGACGCTGCCGCTGCCGGCCTTCGCGCGGCGGCGCGAGCGGAGGCGCGGATCGGCGAGGTCGTTGAGGCTCTCGCCCGTGAGCGTAAGGCCCATCACCACCAGGATGATCGCGAGGCCGGGCCAGAGCGAAGTCCACCACACGCCGTTGGTCACGTCGGCGATCGACTTGTTGAGGTCGTAGCCCCACTCGGCCGCCGAGTTCGGCTCGATGCCGAAGCCCAAGAAGCCGAGACCGGCGAGGGTCAGGATCGCCTCGGAGGCGTTGAGCGTGAACACCAGCGGCAGCGAACGCGTCGAGTTGCGCATGACGTGGCGGAACATGATGCGCCCGTTGCTCGCGCCGATGACGCGCGCCGACTCGACGAAGGCCTCGGCCTTCACCCGGATCACCTCCGAGCGCACCACCCGGAAGTACTGCGGAATGAACACCACCGTGATCGACAGCGACGCGGCCCAGATGCCGCCCCACAGGCTCGACTGCCCGCCGGAGATCACGATCGACATCACGATCGCGAGCAGCAGCGAGGGGAACGCGTAGATCGCGTCGGCCAGCATCACGAGCACGCGATCCAGCCACCCGCCGACATACCCCGACACGAGGCCGAGGAACGTGCCCGCGAAGATCGAGCTGAGCACGGCGATCACGATTACGAGGAACGCGGTGCGCGCACCCCAGATGGTGCGCGACAGCACGTCGTAGCCCGCGATCGTGGTGCCGAACGGGTGCGCGGCCGAGGGCGGCTGCAGCGAGCCGAAGTCGCCGTCGGGGCCGGAGAGCGCCGAGTAGCTGTATGGCGCGAGGAGCGGCGCGAACAGGGCGGTCAGCGCGAACAGCGCGACGAGCACGAGGCCCGCGATCAGCATGCCGCGCTGCAGCCCGACGCTCTGGCGCAGCTGCTTGATCAGCGGCCAGGAGTGCCAGAACGGCTCGCGCAGCGCGGGAGCGGACTCTGCTGCCGCGGCGGCCGCTTCCGGCTTACCCGCGTTTGATTTCGTTGCGGTCATGTCAGTACCTCACTCGCGGGTCGATCAGCGCGGCGATCACGTCGACGACGAAGTTGGTCAGTGCGACGATCACCGCAAGCAGCGCCACGATCCCCTGCACGGCGACGAAGTCGCGCGCGCTGAGGTAGTGGGCGAGTTGGAAGCCGAGACCCTTCCACTCGAACGTCGTCTCCGTGAGCACGGCACCCGCGAGCAGCATCGCGATCTGCATGCCGATGACGGTGATGATCGGGATCAGCGCGGGCTTGTACGCGTGCTTCGTCACGAGCCTGAACTCGCTCACACCGCGGGAGCGGCCCGAGTCGATGTACTCGCGCCCGATCGTGCCGATCATGTTGGTGCGCACGAGCCGCAGGAAGATGCCGGCGGTCATCATGCCGAGGGTGAGCGCGGGCAGGATCGCGTGCAGCAGCACGTCGCCCACGTTCGCCATGTTGCCGGTGCGGAAGGCGTCGATGAGATAGAAGCCCGACGGGTCGGGCAGCATCTGCAACTGCAACTCCGTGGCGACCGATGCGCGACCGGAGACCGGGAGCCAGCCGAGCCAGACGCCGAAGATGAGCTTCATGATGAGGCCCGAGAAGAAGACCGGAGTGGCGTAGGTGAAGATGGCGAAGACGCGCAGCGCGGCGTCGGGGCCGCGGTCGCGGTAGTAGGCCGCGAGCATGCCGAGCGGGATGCCAACGACGAACGCGACGATGAGCGTGTAGAAGGCGAGTTCGAGCGTTGCCGAGCCGAAGGTTACGAGCACCTCGGTGACCGGTCGACGATCGCTGATCGTGGTGCCGAAGTCGCCCGTGAACACGTTGCGCACGTACTCGAGGTACTGCACCAGCACCGGGCGGTCGTAGCCGGCCTCGGCGATGCGCTCGGCGAGCTGCGCCGGCGGCAGCCTGTCGCCGACCGACGCGGTGATCGGGTCGCCGATCGTGCGCATGAGCAAGAAGACCATCGTCACCAGAATGAAGACGGTCGGAATGATGAGCAGTGCCCGCCACAGAATATAGCGGCCAAGGCCGCCACCGCTCCGCCGCTTCTTCGCGGGCGGCGCGGTGAGAGAGCTGTCGGTGATAACCATGTGTGCTTCCGATGAGATGGAGAAGGCGGGCGAACGCTCGTATCGCGTTCGCCCGCCTTCAGCCTAGCTACTTCGTCAGGGTGCCGAAGCGGAACTTGAACGAGGGATCGAGGGTGACGCCCTCGACGCCGTCTACCGCAACCGCGACCTGAGCGCCCTGCTGCATCGGCAGCGTGGGCAGATCCTCGGCGAGAATGCCCTGCACCTCGATGATCTTCTCGGCGCGCTCGTCGGCGTCCGTGGTGACCAGCTGCTCGCGCAGGAGCTTGTTCACCTCATCATTGTTGTAGTGGTTCTCGAGGAAGCCGCCCTCCAGGAAGAACGGGGTGAGGTAGTTGTCGGGATCCGAGTAGTCCGGGAACCAGCCGAGCTGGTACGCGGGGTACATGTCGGCCACGCGATCCTTCGAGTACTGGCCCCACTCGGTGGACTGCAGGTCGACGCTGAAGAGGCCGTCGGTCTCGAGCTGCGCCTTGATCTGCGCGTACTCCTCGGAGGAGGCCGCGCCGTAGCGCTCACCGGCGTACTGCAGCTGCAGCTTGACCGGGGTCTCGACGCCCGCGTCTTCCAGGCGCTTCTTCGCGACACCGGCATCGGGGCCGCCGTTGCCGTCGCCGTAGAGCGGCTTCAGCGGATCGTCGGCACCGGCGAGACCCTCGGGCACGTAGCCGTAGAGCGGGGTGTAGGTGCCCTTGAAGACCTGCTCGGAGATCTTCTCGCGGTCGATGAGGTCGGCCGCCGCCTGGCGCACGGCCGTGGCCTTCTTCTCGTCGGCATCCTCGGTCTTCGAGCCGTAGGGCATGGTGGCGAAGTTGAAGACGATGTAGCGAATCTCGCCGCCCGGTCCCTTGATGACCTGCAGGCCGTCGGTGCCCTCGAACTTCTCGATGTCGGTGGCCGAGAGGCTGCGGAACGCGACGTCGACGCCCTTGGTCTCGATCGCCTGGCTGAGGTTCGACTCGTTGGCGAAGTACTTGACGTTGATGGAGTCGGTCTTCGGAGCGCCCCACAGACCCTGGTAGTCGGGGTTCGCCTTGTAGGCGGCGAGGTTGCCCTTGTCGAAGTTGTCGAGCGAGTAGGGGCCGGCGAACGGCTTGCCCGCGACGATGTCGGCGTCGTCGGCGACCGCGTCGGCCGGGAAGACGTCTTCGTCGACGATCGGGCCCGCGGGGCTCGAGAGCACCTGCGGGAAGGTCTGGTCGTCCTTCGACTTCATCTTGAAGACGACGGTGGTGTCGTCGGGCGTCTCGATGCTGTCGAGGTTGGCGAGCAGATCTTGCGGGCCGTTCGGGTCGGAGATGGTGACCAGGCGGTCGAAGGTGAACTTCACGTCCGAGCTGGTGAGGTCGTTGCCGTTGGCGAACTTCAGGCCCGACTTGAGCTTGACGGTGTACTCGGTGGGAGCGGTGAACTCGGCCGACTCGGCGATGTCGGGAGCGACGGTCGACTCGCCCACCGGGTTGTTCATGAGGAACGGGTAGACGTTCGTCATGACCGCGAACGAGCCGTTGTCGTAGGCACCGGCCGGGTCGAGCGAGGTGACGACCTCGGTGGTGCCGATGGTGATGGCACCGCCCCCGCCGCCGGAATCTCCTCCGCCGCCGTTCGAGTCTCCGCCCGACGAGCAGCTCGACAGAGCGAGTGCGCCCGTGGCAGCCACCGCGATGAACGCGTAGCTCAGCTTGGATCGCTTCACTGGTTTCCTCCTTGGAATATGGTCTAGTCGGAGTGGACGAGACGGTGCCTGCCCATGTCCGAGTAACGAATTCGATATGACCTGAACAGCCTAGTGGCGTGCGTAGGCCACAAAGCCAAAAAAGCACTCTCGTAACTGCTTCGTGACACAAGCCTGTAGAACCCCTAAAAAGTTGGCGACGCGAAGCCCCCGAAGACTGTCATCTTTCACCAGTGACTTCCGGGCTCCAGCGATACTCTGAAGCGGTGACCGAACAGCTCTCGCGCGCCCGCCTGCGATGGGAGGTGGGCATCGTGCTCGCTCTCTCGTTCGGGGCTTCCGGCGTCTACGCGATCGTCGCGATCGTCGAGCGGACGACCCGCGGCACCGCGCTCGCCTCGCAGACCGCGACGATCAACCGCTCCCTCGCCGAACGGCCGCTGTTCGATCTCGTCTACCAGCTGCTGGGGTTCGCCTTCGGCCTCGCTCCCGTCGCACTCGTGGTGTTTCTGCTGTGGAGCAGCCGCCGTCCGCACCTCTCGCGGCTCGGGATCGGAGCTCCGCCTTTTCGGAACAGCCGACTCTGGTGGCTGCGGGAGACCGGCGGCGGCTTCGCGCTCGCCGCGTTGATCGGCATTCCCGGCCTCGGGTTCTACCTCTTCGCCAAGTGGATCGGCATCAATGTGACCGTGGTGCCGACAGCGCTCGACACCTACTGGTGGACCGTGCCGGTGTTGATCTTGCAGGCGTTGAAAGCGGCGCTCGGCGAAGAGCTGATCGTGGTCGCCTACCTCTTCGACCGGCTGAAGCGGCTCGGCGTCGGTCCGATCGCCACGGTCGTCTCAAGCGCCCTGCTGCGCGGCAGCTACCACCTGTATCAGGGCTTCGGAGGCTTCATCGGCAACGTCGTGATGGGTCTCGTCTTCGGGTGGGTCTATCAGCGCTGGGGCAGGTCGCTCCCCCTGATAGCTGCGCACTGGATCCTCGACATCGTGAGCTTCGTCGGCTACCCGCTCGCGATCGCTCTCTGGCCCGCGCTGTTCGCGGGCTGACGAGATGAGGATCGCGGCCTACGACGACTCGATCGTATCGACCCAGGCGGCCGTGAGCCCCCAGACCTCGTCGTAGAGTTCGGGCGCATCCTCGCAGGTCTTGGCCGGCTTGCGCACCTCGTAGCCGCCGCCGTCGAGCTTCGTGGCTCCCCACTCCTGCCGCATATCCGCGCAGGAATCAGGGAACGAGTTCAGCAGGTCGGAGGTGAGCGTCAGGTTGACATTGTCCGGAATGCTGAAGTAGGCCGAGCCGAAGCGCTGCGAGAGCTCCGAGGTCGCATTCCACGGACCGATCGGCAACGTGTTCGTGTTCCCGACCTCGACCTCGGGAGGCTCGTCGGAGTTTCGCTCGTCGTCCTTCTTCTCCTTGTCGTCGTCATCCGCTTTGTCCGTGTCGTCTTCGGCTCCGGTCGTCGGGCTCGAGGTCTCCGTCGGTGCGGCAGTCGAAGCCTCCGGTGACCGGTTCGTCTCCGATCCACCGCCGCGCACGAGATTCAACACGAAGATCGATACGACGATCGCGACCACCGCGATGATGCCGACCACGATCCACGGCTTGGCTCCCGCACCGCGGTCACGACGCGGGGCGGGGCCCCCACCGGTCGGACCGGAGCCCGAGGCAGGCGGTGCCGGCTCGGCGCTCCTCGCGGCCATCGACGTCGGAAGCGGTGCGGTGCGCACGGGCTGGGAGCCGCCGTTGGCCCTCTGCGTGCGCGCAGTTTTCGGTGCAGATTCCCCCGCCAGATCCGTCTCGGATCGGCCGAACAATTCCTCAAATGGATCTTTGCTCACGTATTCACATTAAAGCAACACGCCGGGAGTCCTTTACACACGTGCGAGAAGCTCCCCTCGAATGTCTGCTCGTCGCGCCTCGAACGCGCGCACGCGGTCGAGGTGCCGATCCATGATCCCGGAGTCGCGCAGCGCGAGCGTGCCCGGGTCGCCGCGTTCGATCCCCACCCGCCAACGCGCCTCGGTGAGCGCCATTCGCGCCTCAACCGCCTCGAGCAGATCGCCCCCGTCGATGCCCCCGTCGATGCCGCCGTACGCGGCCGCGGCGAGCGCGAGCCTGCGCGCCGCAGCCGCCGCCGCAATCTCTCTCAGCAGCGGCACCCCCGACCAGCAGAGAAAGGCGAGATCGTCGATCGGTCGACCGGGCCCGGCGCGGTCCCAGTCGATCATGCCCGCGAAGTCGCCGTCGACGACGACCCAGTTGTAGAGCCCGGGATCGTTGTGGCAGATCACCTCGCCGTCGCCGAGGTCCTGCGTCCCCTGACGCCAGGCGAGCGGTCCGGGGCGAAAATCTCGCACGGCGTCGTGAAAGCGTCGCAGCCAGGCCGCCGCGTGGGCGAGGGTCGCGTCGCTCACCTGCTGCGTTTCGGGATCGAGGGTTTCGCCGGGCAGAAAGGTGAGCACCTCGCGCCCCTCTTCGTCGAAGCCGAGCACCTCGGGCACGCCCTCGAGCCCGCGATCACGAAGGTGCGCGAGCAGGGCGTGCACGGCGGGGGTCCAGGGGCCCGTCGGACGGTGCGCGCGCACCTCGCCCGCGGGCGTGCGCACCCGCCACACGCCGCCGGAACCGCCCGGGAGGTGTTCGCTTTCCACGTCTCGACAGCCGTGCCTCAGATCCACCTACACCCGGTGGATGCGCTCCGCGACCTCGTGCACGTTGAGCGGCGCGGTGTGCAGGGGCTGCTCGCCGTGCAGCTGCACGTGCAGGCGCTGCATGCGGGTGTCGAGTTCGGCCGCGGTGTCGGCCGCCTGCTTGAGATCCTGGATCAGGCTGCCCGGCACCTGACGATCGTATTTGTAGTAGATCTTGTGCTCCAGGCTCGCCCAGAAGTCCATCGCGATGGTGCGGAACTGCACCTCGACCGGCACGTCGACGCGACCGGTCGAGAGGTAGACCGGCACCGAGAGGATGGTGTGAAGGCTCTTGTACCCGTTGGGCTTCGGGTGCTCGATGAAGTCTTCGACCTCGAGCACCGTGATGTCGTCCTGCTGCGTCAGCAGGTCGAAGAGCCGATAGACGTCGCGAATGAAGGCGCAGGTGACGCGCACGCCCGCGATGTCGTAGATCTCGCCCCTGATCTCGTCGAAGTCGGTGCCGACGCCGCGGCGCTCGAGCTTGCCGACGAGGCTGTCGACCGATTTCACGCGGCTCGACACGTGCTCGATCGGGTTGTACTCGTGCATCAGCACGAACTCCTCGCGCAGAATGGCGAGCTTCGTCTCGACCTCCTGCATGGCGAAGCGGTATTCGAGCAGAAAGCGCTGCATCTGGTCGCCGAGGGATCGCAGCGCGCTCGCGGAGATCGTGATCTGGTCGTCTGGCTCCCCCGGCACGCCGGCCGGAACGGCCGCCTCCTCGACGAGGGTCTGAGGGATCATCTCGGTCACAGAATCGCTCATGGGGCCAGGCTAGCCGCCCCGCTTCAGAAGCCCCTGTGATTTCGAGTTCACGCGGCCCCGGAATCGCTGTTGACTTTCAGGCGAGTCCCGAGACCAGGTTGATGACGGTGGCGATGATCCCGACCCCGAACAGATACGCGAGCAGCGTCTGCGCGATGACGATGCGGCGGATGTCTGTGCGCGAGACGTCGGTATCAGCGACCTGATAGGTCATGCCGAGCCCAACCGAGAAGTAGACGAAGTCGACGTAGCTCGGCTGCGACTCCACGTTGAACGAGATGCCGCCCAGGGGCTCTCCCGATTCGTCGGGAGAGAAGTAGACGTGCGCGTAGTGCAGCAGGTAGTCGGTCTGGATCAGCGCCCACGACCCGAGCACGCAGAGCACCGCGAGCCCCGCCAGCCAGTAGGCCTCCGGCCCCGACGTGTGCTGCGAGCGCACCGCGACCGCACCCGTCGCGAGCAGGCTGATGAGGCTGCCGCAGACGGAGACGATGTGGGCGACCCTGCGACTCGGATCCTCCTCGGTGGCGTGCGAGCGCGTCTGCTCGGCATCCATCGGCCACACGTGCAGCAGCAGCCAGACCGTGTTGACCAGGGCGAATGCTGCCCACGCCGCGATCACGGCAGCAAGCCCGTCGAGGCTCAGCAGCGCCAGCCAGGCGGCCGCGACCCCCGCGGCGAGCGAGACCGCCCAGCGCAGGAGAACCCTGTTCCTCCTGCGCCGGGCGTTTCCGGTGCCCGACCGTTTCACGGAGTCCGTCGTCATTGTTCGAGCGTATCGCGTGTCAGAAGTGCGAGCCCGTTGGGGCTGCGGTGCCGGTGCTGGCGTCGGTGTCGGTGCTCTCGTTCGTGCCGGCGCTCGTGTTCGTGCCGACTGCCTACGCGTTCTCGCAGGAGAACGCCCACATCACGCCGAAGCGGTCGAAGACCTGCCCGTACCAGTCGCCCCAGGGGGCCTTCTCGAAGGGCATGCCCGTGGTGCCGCCGCCGTCGAGCATCTTCTGAATGAACTCCCGAGCCTCCTCGGGAGTGTCCGTGGTGTAGAGCAGCGAATACGCGCTGCCCCGCACCGGATAGTCGTTCTCACTGTCCATGGCGTCGCCGCCGGCGATGATGCCGGCGGGCAGCGTCAGCGTCGAGTGCGCGACGGCCTCGGGATCGGGTTCGAACGGCATGCCCTCGAGCGGCATGTCGCCGTAGCGGAGAATCACCAGTTCTCCCCCGAATACCTCGTGCCAGTGCTCCATCGCTTCCGCTGTCGTTCCGGGCAGTGAGATGTAGGTTGCGAGTGTCTGTGCCATGGTGCCCTCCCGGGGTCGCGAGGTTCCGACGGTTTCGGAACCGTGCTGTTCTCAAGTATGGCGCGAGAGCCGGCCGCACAACACCCTTGCGACGATCGGGCGGCAGCCTCCGTTTCTTGGAGCAGCGGCCTCCGTTTCCAAGAGCAGCGGCCACCGAAGCGCCGTCAGCCCTCCGAGAGCAGGAAGAATCGCAGTGCGGCGATGACCTCTTCCGGCTTCTCCGAGTGCACCCAGTGGCCGGCACCACGCACCGTCATCCGCGTGGTTCTGGGAAACAGGGCGCGCATGGCCGCGGCGTCCTCGTCTCTCACATAGTCGGAACGGTCGCCGCGCATCCACAGCACCGGGCCCGTGAACTGGCGGCCGGAGACGTCGGGGAACCCCATGATCGTCTCGAGTTCGGAACGCAGCATTCGCAGGTTCGGCTCCCACTCGAAGCCGCCGGATCCGCCTGAACCTCCCGTGCCGCGGCCGTCTCCGCGCCGGAGATTCTGCAGCAGAAACCCGCGCACCCCGTCCTGCGGAATCGCGTTCCGCAGCGCGGCATCGGCGTCGGCGCGACGGTGGATCGAGTCGAGGTCGAGGCCCGTCAGAGCATCGAGCAGGTGTCGAAACTCTCCGCGAGCCGATCCCGAAGCGACCGGTGAGATGTCGATCACCGCGAGGCGGCGCACCAGGTCGGGGTGCCGCAGCGCCAGCACCATGGCGACTTTGCCCCCCATCGAGTGGCCCACAACATCGACCGGACCCGCTTTCGCGACCCCCGAGCGCAGGTGCGCCGCGACGAGATCGGCGATCTCCGCGTAGTCGAACGAGTCCGTCCAGCACGATTGGCCGTGATTGGGCAGGTCGACGAGCAGCGACCGCGCTTCGGGAGCGATGCCCGCGGCGATCCGCGCGAAGTTCTTGCCGCGGCCGAAGAGCCCGTGCAGGAACACGACGCGGGGCGCGGCGTCGGTCGCCGCCGTGTTCACCAGGGTGGAGTGCAGGAGGGCGGGGTGCTGATCGGTCACAGGTTCAAAGCTACCCTGCGTCGAAGCACCCGTGTTTCGAAGCGCCCCTCCGTCAAGGCTCCCTTTCTGACCCCGCGGCCTCCGCACCGGGTTAGGATGGCCCCGTGGCAGTCAGAATGGACAACGTCGGCATCGTCGTCGAAGATCTCGGGGCGGCCGTCGAGTTCTTCCGCGAACTCGGTCTCGAACTCGAGGGGTGGGCCGAGGTCGGAGGCGAGTGGGCGGGACGCGTGACCGGCCTGGGCGATCAGCGCGTCGAGATCGCCATGATGCGCACCCCAGACGGCCACGGCCGGCTCGAACTCTCGCGTTTTCTCCAGCCGCCCGTGGTCGCCGACCACCGGAACGCGCCGGTGAACGCGCTCGGATACCTGCGCGTCATGTTCTCGGTGGACGACATCGATGAGACGCTCGCCCGCCTTGAGCGGCACGGATCGCAGCTCGTCAGCAGCGAGGTGGTGCGGTACGAAGACGCCTATCGGCTCTGCTACGTGCGCGGCCCCGAGGGCATCCTCATCGGACTCGCGCAAGAACTCAGCTGACTTCGTACCCTCCGGTCAGCCGAACGGGTTTCGCAGCCGGCTGAGCGCTCCGTTCACGGCCGAGGCGCGAGCCGCGGAACACCGACGAGCGCGTGCACCGCATCGGCCACGTGGGCGAGCGGCGGCACCCCCGAAATCGCGAAGCCGAGCCGCTCCGGCACATCGGTCCGCAGCTCGTCGGTGATGGCCCGACAGAGAGTCCACGGCTCATGGTGAACCGGGTAGCGCCACAGCCGCCCTCCCCGAACGGCGAACATGTTCCACCGGGCGGTCAACCAGGCGGTGAGGCCCGAGGATGCATCCGCGGCTTCGGCGGCACTGATCGCGGCTTCGAACGAGATCGCGGCTCTGCGCCGGGACCGCAGAAACCGGTACGCCACCGCGTCGGCACCGCCCGTGGTCCGCGCGAGACCGACGTGCGCGTGTGCGCGGCGGTACGGAAGCCCCAGCGCGCGGGCGGATGCGACGAATCCGCCGCTCGAACACCAGAGGTTGAGAAACCAGACGCCTCGATTGCCTGCGAGGTCGTGCACGTACACGCGCGCGTTCAACTCGGGAAAGACCGACCAGCGCGGAATCGCGGGAAGGGGCGGCACTCTAACGCCGGACATGACGAACGGTACGACGCCGAGCCACGTGCGGCCATCGAGCTCGTCTGCGATCAGACCCGGCGGCAACCTCCGCTGCACCGCGGAGACCGGCACCTCCCAGTGCAACAGCGAGAGCGACTCCCAGGTCTGAGCGTTGATGGGCATGCGCGCAGCCGCGGGCGGGCGAGGATCGATACTCGCGACGTGCACCGCAGGTGAGGCTGCGACCATGCTCCGAGCGTAACATCGCGTTACGCGTTGAAGGGGTCTCTCGCAGACGTCATCGGCGATCTCGGGCTGGGTGCTCATGTGCGCTTTCGCGGGACGCGCTCTTCGCGGGAACGAGCTTGGTGAAGATGAAATAGAAGGCGGTCCACAGGATGATGCCTACGCCCAGGAACGTTCCGACAACCGCGACATATCCCCACGCGTTGCCAAGAGGAAACCAGCCACTGAACAACAGCGCTGGGAGGACAGTCACCAGCATGATCGCGAAGTGCACAAACGACTGTTTCCGCAGAGTCCAACGGTCAACCTGATAGATGACCGACGCTCCGGCAGTCGCGGCGATGATCACGCCGACAGCGAGGGTGGCGCGCCCATCTTCGGATTTGCCTTGCGCCAAGAGCACGATGCCGATCGAGGTCATGATCAGCAAGGGGATCCCCGCCAGCAGTGTCGCTTTCACAGGCAGGCTCATCGCACCAGCTTATCGAGCCCTCCATCCCGCACGAGTTTCGCAGGCTAGACGCATGATCTCAGGCGAGGACCCGACCTGCGGACGGGCTACGGGATCATGAGCCCACCGCCGGTCGCACGAATCCCGGTGAGCCTGCGAGGCGACTTCGCGAACCAGGCCTGCGCGGTTCCGGCGAGAATCGCCCAGACCGCGTCGCAGACGAACCCGATCGTGACGAACACGAGCCCGAGCACCATCATCTGTGCCGGGATCGCTCCCGCCT
>JBKEBN010000174.1:0-52686 GCA_047973175.1 Leucobacter sp. | reverse complement strand
GTAGTCGAATCCACGCCGGAAGCGCACGGGCGAGGGGACGGAGCGCCGGACGCTAGCAAGTGGACAAGTGGGCGAGCAGACGGAGCGCCGGACGCTAGCGGGCGAGCGGCCGGGGCTGGGCGGGTCGGGGCTGGGCACACGGGCAGAGGCAGCGCGCGAGGCTCAGCCCTCCCGCAGCGTCACCCACTCGTCGCGTCGCGACGCGACGGCGTTCCACACCTCATCGGCCTCGTCGAGGCTCATAAAACCGTCGAGCGGAGCAGCCGGGAGGCCGGCCCGGGCAGCGGCCTCCCGACCGACCGATGCACCAACCTCCCGGCCAGCCGAAGCACCGGCCTCAACGCCAGCCGATGCACCAACCTCCCGGCTAGCCGAGGCACCGACCGGAGCACCGGCCTCAACTCCCACCTCACTCCCGGCCGAAGCGACGAGAGCCCCGAGCTTATCGAGGCTCAGCTCGATGATCGCCCTGCCCCGCTCGGCTGAGGCGGCAGAGGCGTCGAAACCCTGCGCGAACCGTTTCAGCTCGCTGGTGGCTCCGTCGTCGATGCGCCCCAGATCAACGAGATCGGGGCGCAGATACATCAGCTGCGACACCTCGTAGCTGCCGGCGTGGTCGCCCTCGAACTCGCTCGCCGCAAGTTCGGGATCGCTGCGCACGATCACCCTCATCGGAGAGCGGCGCATGAACTCCTCGGCGGCGAGGCGCAGGTCATCCTGGTTGCCGTGGTGGCCGGTCACGACCACGGCGAGCCGGAAGCCGGCGTTGCGGAAAGCCCGGAGCTGGAACACCAGGGTGCGCAGCACGAGGTCTGGCGGATACGACGCCAGCAGCGGGTTCACGTCGCCGACGACCTCGCGCAGCCAGGGGGCGTGCGGGCCGGTCTCGTGCACGTGATAGCCCTGCGTGGGTGCCACGATCCCGCCGATGCGCCGAGCGGATTCGTCGCAGAGGTAGTCGGCCTTCACGGTGTCGAGACCGAAGGCCGCGACGTGACCGTGGGGCTCGCAGATCCCCATCGGCAGCCATACGATCGGCGCGCTGTCTCGACGCGCCACGAACTCCCGAGGAAGCAACTCGCTCCAGCGAACTCGATTCTCCATGCCCGTCACCGCTTCTCCACTCCCGTCACGGCCGCTCCCGTCACGGCCACTCCCATCACGGCCGCTCTCGCCGCAACTGCTCTCACCGCAACCACTCCCGTCGCAACGGCACCGACGCGAAACACTGCCTTCACCACTTCGCCCACCGCCGCCCTCACCAGTGCGTCGCGTGGTTGAAGTTCTTGACGAAGCGGTGACGCGTCGCGAGCGTGCGCACCAGATCCTCGTTCAGCGGCGGCTCATCGAGGGCGGCGATGTTCGCCGCCCCGTGCTTCAGCGTGTGCATCGAGGTCAGGGCAGAGGTGACGCCGGGCCGCTCGGCGACGAACTTCAGCGCCAGCGCGGCCAGGCTGCTCGCGTGCTCCGGCACGTACTGCCGCAGCGCGTCCACCTTCTCCAGGTAGGCCTCGCGGGGCACCGTCGCGTCGAAGTAGACGGCGCGGTAGTCGTCGGCGTCGAAGACGCGATCCCGCGTCACGGCTCCCGTCAGCCCGCCCTCATCGAGCACGCACCGCGCGAGCACTGCGACGCCGTGCTGCTGGCAGGCGGGCACGAGCACGTCCAACGCGAGAGGGTCGAACACGTTGACGATGGTCTGCACCGAGTCAATCGCGCCCGACTGCACCAGCGGCAGCGCCATGTCCGAGCGGTGGTCCGGGATCGACACGCCGATGTGCGAGACGAGGCCCCGATCCTGCAGCGCGCGAAGCTCGTCGAGCCAGTAGCCCTCGGTGCCCCAGGTGCCCCACCAGAGGTGCAGCTGCAGCAGGTCGAGCCGGTCGATGCCGAGTTCGCGCAGCGAGGTCTCGGCGCTCAGCGTCACCTGCCCGTGCGGAAACACCTCTTCGACCGGCCTCGGAACTCCCCAGCGCAGCCGGTGCGGGCCCAAGCTCTCGACCTTGGTTGCGACGAAGGGCTGCTCGCCCGACCACTCGCGCAGCGCCTCGCCGACGATGCGCTCGGATTCGCCGTAGGCGCGGGCGGTGTCGACGATGTTCACCCCCTGCTCGAGCGCACTGATCAGGCTGCGCCGCCAGAGCGCTTCGTCGTTGCTGCCGAACCAGCCGGCGAATCCCATCGCGCCGAATCCGACCGCGCTGATCGCGCGACCGCTCGCCGGAAACTCGTTGTATTTCACGTTTACTCCCTGTGTCGGAAAGGTCTCTTGTGGTCGGAGACAAGGGGTGGGTTCTGAGACGCGCTCGGCCGGAGAACGGGTTCTGCGGGGAGCGCGAGGAGGATCCCGCGCTGGCGATGTGGGATGGAGTGAAGGAGTCGCACCTTCGCCAGCGCGGGAGTATGGGACCGCGGGTCGCTGTTCGGGATCGCGCAGAGCGCGCTCGTGTTCGGGATCGCGCTCGCGCGCAAGGCAGTCCGTGCCCGGGATCGCGACCCGCGGGCCGATCCCTATTCCTCCGTGGGGATCGCCGTGATCGGACCGGTGAGCTCCGCGAGTTCGGCCTCGAGCTCGGCCATCGCCTCGCCGCCGGCCATCAGGTCGGTGATCTGCTCGCGGCTGCGCTCGCCCTTGCGGAACCCGTCGGCCTTCTTGCCGTGGATCAGCACCGCGAACTGGTCGCCGACGGCCATGGAGTGCGTCACGTTGTGCGTGACGAGGATCACCGCGATGCCCTGCGCGCGAGCCTGCATGATGATCTTCAGCACGTGCGTCGCCTGCTTCACGCCGAGTGCCGCGGTGGGCTCGTCGAGAATCAGCACCTTCGCGCCGAAGTACACCGCGCGGGCGATCGCGAGCGACTGGCGCTCACCGCCGGAGAGGCCGCCGACGAGCCGGCCGCCGTCGGTGATGCGGGTGATCCCGAGCTTCTGCAGTTCGCGCACCGACACCTCGCCGGCGGTCTTCTTGTCGAAGCGCTTGAAGGGCCCGAACCCGCTCGTGGGCTCCTGCCCGATGAAGAAGTTGCGCTCGACCGACATCAGCGGGAAGGCGCCGCCGAACTGGTGCACCGTGGCGATGCCGAGCTCGGACGCCTCCTTCGGGCTCTCGAACACGATCGACTCGCCGTCGATCTCGATGGTGCCCGACGTGGGCTTGTGAAAGCCCGACATCACCTTGATCAGCGTCGACTTGCCGGCACCGTTGTCGCCGAGCAGGCACAGCACCTCGCCGGCGTTGACCTCGAGCGAGATGTCGTCGAGTACGTGCACGCTGGCGAACGACTTCGAGATGTTCGACAGTTTCAGAATGGGAGTCGTCATGATCGGACCGCCTTTCTCGGCTTGGACTTTCCGGGGTTGCTCATGGCGAGTTTGCGGAACGTGTTGTTCATGAGCACCGCGACGAGCAGCAGCACGCCGAGGATCAGCGAGGCCCAGTCGGAGTTCCAGCCGGTGTAGTAGATGCCCTGGTTGACGATCGCGAACGTCAGGCAGCCGAGCACCACGCCGATCACCGAACCGTAGCCGCCCGTCAGCAGCACGCCGCCGATGACGACCGCGATCACCGAGTTGAAGACGAACGACTGACCCACACCGGTCTGCGCCCCGTTGTAGAGCATCGTCTGGATGATGCCGACGAGCGAGGCTCCCAGGCCGGTCGCCATGAACAGTGCGATCTTCGTCTTCGCGACGGGAATGCCGGCGGCGATGGCGCTCTGCTTGTCGCTGCCGACCGCGAAGATCCAGTTGCCCCACGGGCTCTCCTGCAGAATCCAGGCCACCACGATAGCGGCGACGATCGCCCAGATGATCGCGACCTCGAACTGGCCGGCGATGAGCTGGCCGAAGATCGCCTTCGACACGGGATCGGGTTGCATCTTGATGCTCGTGTTGCCGGTGAAGACGCGCGCGAGGCCCAGCGTGAGGCCGGCGAGCGCGAACTGCATCGCCAGCGTCACGATGAACGAGGGCACGTTGGTGCGGGTCACGATGAGGCCGTTGATGTAGCCCGCGAGCAGGCCGATCGCGAGCGCGGCGAGCACGCCGACGATCACGGGTGCACCCCACGCGCCGGCGACCAGCGCGCAGGTGACCGAACTCGCCGCCACGATCGAACCGACCGAGAGGTCGAACTCGCCCGCGATCATCAGCAGCCCGACCGGCAGCGCGACCAGCGCGAGCTCGGCGGCGATGTTCAGCCAGCTCGCCGTGCCGCCCGAGCTCAAGAACTGCGCGCCGCCGAAGAACGCGAAGAAGACGAAGACGACCACGGTGCCGGCGAGGGCACCCGCCTCGGGGCGATGCGTGAGCGATCGCCAAGTGAAATTATTTGCCATGATGAGCTCCTAGCGAATGCCGCTCTCGGCAGCCTTGATGACGACGTCGACGTTCTCGGCATCGATCAGCGCGGGGCCGGTGAGGATGCGATCCTCCGGCAGCTCGATCGCGTAGGCGGCCAGCTGGAAGGCGTACGAGATGCCGTAGAAGCCCTGCGCGTAGGGCTGCTGGTCGATGGCGAACAGCTGGGTGCCGTCTTTGATGCGTTCGAGCTGCGAGTCCGACACGTCGAAGGAGGCGAGCTTGACGCGGTCGCCCACGTTCGCCTGCTCGATCGCGGCTGCCGCGCTGTCGGAATCCTGCGCACCGATCGTGATGACGGTGTCGACCTTCTCGTCTTCGAGCAGCGCGCCCTTGATCGCCTGGGTGATCGCGGTCGGGTCGCCGAACGACGTCGAGGGAAGGTTCAGATCCTTCGACGAGGAGCCGCCCTTCTCGGCTCCCTCTTTCACGCCGCTGCACCGCGCGTCGATGTTCACGGTGCCCGGCAGCGTGTTGACGCAGAGAATGTTCTTGGAGCCGTCTTCGGCGAGACGGGCACCGCCGGCGATACCCGCCTCGTGGTCGTCGGACCCGATGTAGATCTCGCCCCCGACCTCCTCGACGGTGTCTTGACCGGTGTTGTAGATCACCACGGGAATGCCCGACGAGGTGAGCGCCTTGATGTTCTCGTTCTGCGACTCGGGCACCCAGTTCGGGATCACCGCGACGTCGGGATCCATCGCCTGAATGTTGGCCACCAGCTTTGCGGCGTCGTTGTTGAAGTTGTCGTAGTTCGGCATCGACACGAACTCGACCTTGCCCCCGGCGGCGGTGACGGCCAGGGTCGCGGCGTCGGCACCGTTCTTGACCATCGACCAGAACGGATCGTCGGGCGCACCGCCCATGATGGCGATCTTGACGCCCTCGGCGGTGCCAGCCCCGGCGCTGTCGCCGCCGCTGCCGCTCTTGCCCGCGTCGGGGCTGCCCGAGGCGCATCCCACGAGCGCGAGGCTCGCCACTGCGAGGCCGACAACGGCTGCCTTGACACGGCGGTGCGACAGGCGCGACAGGCGCGCGGCGGCGTTCGAATGCGGTTTCATCGTTGAAACTCCTTTGGTGTGGTTGGGTCTGTTCGGTTCAGACCCGTTGTGATTGCACCGGGCGCGGGTGCACCCGGTGTGGTTGGTCGGCGCGGCCGGGTGGCAGCGCCCGTGTGCAGCGTTGGATCGGCTTCGATCTCAGCTGATCGGTGTGATGGGTTGCTTCGCGCTCGCGTACATTGGAGCGCTCCAATATTGCTTCTTCGTTCCCTCCGTTTGCTTCGGTGTCGGCAAGCCCGCGCTCCTATAGATCGAGCGTGAGTCGTGAGCAGTTGGCGCGCGAGACGCAGACCATCATGCAGTCGTTGGCGGCCTGTTCCGCTTTGGAAAGCACGGTGTCCCGGTGCTCGATCTCCCCGGCGAGCACCGGGGTCTCGCAGGTGCCGCAGGTGCCCTCGCCGCAGGATGACAGCACGTGCACGCCGGCTTCTTCGAGGGTGTCGAGCACGCTCTTCTCCCGCGGCACGGTGAGCCGGTAGCCGCTCCTCGCGAGCTCGATCTCGAACTCGGTGTTGGTCGATTCGTCGATGTGCAGCGGAGTGAACCGCTCGAGCCTGAGCGCGCCCTCGGGCCAGCTCTCCTCGCAGATCTGCTCGATGCCCTCGCGCAGCCGATCCGGCCCGCAGAAATACACCGCGGTCCCGGCCTCCGGCGAAGCGAGCACCTCGCCCAGGTCGAGGCGGCCGCGCTCGTCCTTCGGCCAGATCACCACCCGCTCGCCGAGCGCGGCGAACTCATCGCGAAGCGCCATCGTGCTGCCGCTTCGGCCGGTGTACACCAGACGCCAGGGTTTGCCTGCGCGCTCCGCTTCCCGCGTCATCGCAGCGATCGGCGTGATCCCGATCCCGCCCGCGATGAACAGGTACCGGTCAGCATCCTCGAGCTCGAAGT
The DNA here is from genome assembly GCA_047973175.1 of Leucobacter sp. GTDB lineage: Bacteria > Actinomycetota > Actinomycetes > Actinomycetales > Microbacteriaceae > Leucobacter. The sequence continues at coordinate 46,372 of JBKEBN010000174.1, read as the reverse complement.
GGTTTCTCGGCCCCCGAATCGTGAGCGCGGTGCCGAAGTGCGCACTCTCGTGGATGTACCGCGACCCGCCGCGACCCTCGTCCTCGCGCAGCACCCCGATCGTATAGCTCAGCCGATCGCTCGGATCGCCGCAGAGCGAGTACTGGCGCTCGAGTCCGTTCCCCAGCACCACGTCGACGTGCGCGCCGGGCCGCCACGCGGGCAGCGGCCCCCAGTCTTCGGCGACCAGCTTCAGCAGGATGACATCGTCGGCGGCTTGGACCCGATCCACCACCCGCACCCGCCGCGTCTGCGCAGCGGTGTCTTCGGGATCGTCGGCATCGACGGCATCAGCCCCATCGACAGCGCCGACGGCATCGACCCCGTCGACTCCGCCGACCCCGACCGGCCCCTGCTCGGGCTCGGGCGCACCTGCCGCTGCCGTCTCGTCGAGCGCGGAGGAACCGGGATCCACCACCGCTTCCCCGGCCCGCGGGTGCCGAGGCGGCTCCACCCGCTCGACCTCCTCGAACTCCACGGGAACGTGATCGAGCACGTAGGCGTTCGGCGTGGTGATGTAGCGGGCGGGCTCCCCGCCCAGCGCGAACATGCCGCGCCGAGCTACGAGCTGCTCCAGGGCCACGGTGGTCTCCAGGCGGGCGAGCGGGTTGCCCAGGCAGCCGTGCAGACCCTCGCCGAAACCGAGGTGCGGCTTCGGCGCGCGGAGGATGTCGAACTCCTCGGCGTTCTCGAACTGCGTCTCGTCGCGATTCGCCGAGCCGAGAATGAGAAAGACCCGCCTGCCCTTCGGGATCGCAACCCCGTTGATCTCGATGTCGCGGGCCGCCGTGCGCGCCGTGACCTGGAAGATCGTGCGGTAGCGCAGGGATTCCTCGACCGCTCGCGGGATGAGCGAGGGATCGTCGTGCAGCGCCCGCAGCTGCTCGGGGTGGCGGGCGAGCTGCTCGAAGAGCGTGGACATGGTGCCCGCGGTGGTCTCCACGCCGCCCAGATACAGCGCGAACGCGAGCCCCGTCGCCTCCGCCGCGTAGTCGATGTCTTCCGGCGCGAGCGGCTCGCCGTCGATCTGCGCCTGAACGATGCTGGTCAGCACGTCGTCACGGGGGTGCTCGCGGCGCTCGCGGAGCAGAAAGGCGAGGTACTCGCGCAGCTCGCGGGAGGATTCCCGCGCGAACTCCGTGAGCTCGGTCGTGCCCAGTTTGCGGTCCTTGATGCCGTGCGTCCAGCGAACGAACTTCTCGCGAATATCGCCCTCGGGCATGCCCAAGAAGTTGTAGAAGACCTCGAACGGGATCGGCCAGGAGTATTCCTCGGAGAGGTCGACCGCGGTGCGATCGCTGAGGCTGTCGAGCAGCTTGTCGCAGGCCGACCGCACCTCGTTGGTCAGGGCGCGCATGCTGCGCGGCATGAAGGATCGCTGCACCGCCTTGCGGAGCTGATCGTGCCTCGGGTTGTCGATGTTGGGGAGCATACCGGGAAACCCGCTCTGCTCCTGCTCGAAGTCATCGATGTCGACGCCCTCGAAGTTCAGCAGGGACTCGTGGTCTCTGAGCGCCGCGCGAACATCGTCGAAGCGGCTCAGCGCGTAGAAGCCCCACTTCTCGTTGTAGTACACGGGAGCCTCGGCGCGCAGTCGCGCGTACGCGGCGAAAGGATCAGCTTGAAACTCGGCGGTGAAGGGATCGTAGATCGGGTCGTACTCACTCTCGACGTACGTCTTCTCGATGCTGGTCGCCATTGACGAGCTCTCCTTTCACGGCCGGTGTTGGCGCGCGCCAACATTGGAATATTAGCGCGCGCTAATATCGGTGTCAAACCGACCTCTGAAAGTCTCGTCGACGGGCGTGCGGCTGCGGAGATGCGCCCGGCTCGTCTGATGTTTGCGGTTCGCAGGCTCGGGATCGGCGCGCTCCAGAGGTTCCGCCGACAGGGCTCGCGAACCCGGCGCATCGCAGCGGTGATCCCTGTCAGCAAAGCCTCTTACATCAGCCCGAACCGGGCATCCTCCTGCATCTCCAGCAGATACATCTTGATGTCCCCCCCGCCGCCTGAGCGGTGCCGGCCAGGGAATGCGCACCTCCCGCGAGATCCCCTCGCTCGTCACTTCGAGCGTCAGACCCCTCGCCGTGATGCCGCTGATGGTCACAGCTTCCCCGGGGTGTCCGTGAAACTCGGCGATCTCACGGAGCGCATCGCGCTGCCCCTCGTTCATGTAGGCGGCGATCACTTCCACTACTTCCTGCGGCGGTTCGTACACGGCATTCCTCCTGGGTTCTGGCGGGTGCTGCTGGGGCTTGGCGTCCGGTACTTGGCGTCCGGCGCTTGGCACCCGCTGCTGGCGTCCTGTCGTCGACGTCTTGCTTTCGCAAAACATCGAGGTTCGGGATCCCGATATTAGCGCGCGCCAATAAGCTTCGCCATCACCCGCCGACCGTCGCCCCTCCACCGCGCGCAGGAAACGCCGGAAGCGCGGAGCGGCACCTCCGCGTCGGCTCCGCGGACACGGAGCCGCATCCGAGAAACCTCATCCGCGATACGCCTCTACCTCGGGCTGTCCGGCCAGAGCCCGTCTCCCCCGAATCGGGTCAGTCGCGCTGGAACTGGATCAGTCGCGCTGGTACTGGATCAGTTGCGCTGGAACTGCGACGACGCCCGAACGACGAGCTTCGGGGCGAACACCTCGCACGCCGCCTCCCGACTGGGATGTTCGATCCGCTCGAGCAGCAGCCTCGCGGCCTGCGCGCCGAGATTGCGCGTTCCCTGATCCACCGAGGTGAGTTCCACTCCGGGATAGGCGGCCGCGCGGGTGTCGTCGTAGCCGATTACCGCGAGATCCTCCGGCACTCGCAGCCCGGCGCGACGGGCCCCGGCGAGCACGCCGATGGCGATGGTGTCGTTGTAGCAGACGACCCCGGTCGGGCGCGATCCACTCGCTCTCATGAGCCGCCCGAATGCCTGCTCACCCGCCGCTTCGCTCGCGTCGGACTGCTCCTCGCAGAACTCGAGCCCGTGTCGCTCCATCACCGCTCGGTATCCGGCCCGGCGGTCGGTGTTCTGCTGGAAGGCATGCCCTCCGATGAACGCGATGCGCCGATGCCCCTGAGCGACGAGGTGCTCGGTCGCCATCTGTATGCCGAGTTCGCCGTCGCCTCGCACCGCGTCGACCCCCGCGATCTTGGCCGACTCCCCCACCACGACCGCTGGGGTGCCCGCCAGCATACGCGACAGCTCGGTCGCCTCGGGAAGATGCGTGCCGACCAGCACGCCGTCTACGCGCAACCCGACGAGCGACTCCAGCCCCGACTTGCCGCTGTCGTCGCGGTGCGCTCCGGTCGCGAGCAGTAGCTGATAGCCGGCGGGTCGGAGCACGTCGGAGACTCCGTCGGCGATATCGGCGTAGACCTGGTTGTGAATGTCGAGCACCACGAGGCCGATCGAGTAGCTCCTTCTCCCCGCAAGACTCGCGGCGAGGTTGTTTCGGCGGTAACCGAGCCGTTCCGCCGCCTCCAGCACCAGCTTGCGTTTTTCGGGGGCGACGTATCCGGTGTCGCGAATCACCAGCGAAACGAGCTGCCTGGAGACGCCGGCCTCGCGAGCCACATCGGCCATAGTCGCTGCCCTGGGAGCCCGTGCACTCATAGTCTGACGATAGCTCATGCTCGCCCCCACCCTGCTCACGCATCGCGCTCACGCCTGTACGTGTGGCTCCCTGCTCACGCCTCCCCGTTCAGCCCCCCAGCGGTGCTCCCGGGGTGCTCCAGCGGTGCTCCAGCGGGGTGGATTCGACCACCGGCGTGAGCAAATCGCGGTTTGGGCACGCCGTTGGTCGAATCCACGCCGGAAGCGCACGGGCAAGAGACAAGGGGCAACGGGAAGGGGCTCCGGGCGAGGGGAGCGCCGGAAGCTCGCTCCTACTGGTCGTAGGCTCCCGGCACGTTCTGATCCCAGTCGATGATCGAGCCCGTCACCACGCCGCTGCGGTCGCTCAACAGAAACACGACGGCGTCGGCGATCTCATCGGGCTGCCCGAGCTTGCCCATGGGCTGCGCGGCCGAGGCCTCGGCCAGCCAGTCGTCGGAGGCACCGTGGGAGGTTTTCTGCGTCACGGCCTCGCCCGGTGTCGCGGTCCAACCGATGTTGAGCCCGTTGATGCGAATCCGGTCGAAGCGGTGCGCAAACGCGACGTTCTTCGTAAGGCCGGCGAGCCCCGCCTTCGAGGCCGTGTAGGGCGCGAGATAGGGCTGGCCGCCGTGCATAGCCATCGAGATGATGTTCAGGATCGTGCCCGGCGCACCACGACCGCGCATGTCGGCGACGGCGGCCTGCATCGTCATGAACGGTGCCACCAGGTTGACCGCGAGGTGATCGTTCAACAGCTCGCGGGTCGTGTCGAGCAGGGTGCCGCGGCTCGTGGCACCCGCCGCGTTGACCAGGCTGTCGATGCGGCCGAAGCGCTCGATCGTCTCGGCGACGGCGCGCTCGGCCTCGCCGGGGGTGCCGAGGTCGGCGACGATCCCGAGCACCTCGGTGCCGCCCGACGCATCAGACGCAGCCGAGGAACCCTGGGAAGCCGCGGATCCAGAAGCGCCAGAGATGCCAGATGAGGCTGAGGGGCCGTGGGCGGCCGCGGAGCCAGAGCGGCCCGCGGTGCCCGACGAGCCAGCCGCCCGGATCGCGTCGAGAGCGCGCTCAGCCTTCTCGGCGTTGCGCCCGACGATCGCGACACCCGCAGCGCCCTCGCGGGCCGCAGCCTCGGCGATCGCAAGGCCGAGGCCCTGCGTTCCTCCCGTGACGAGCAGGATCTTTCCGGTCATGAGTTGCTGCATGTCAGGTCCCTCTTTCTACCCCAGTCGGCCGGGGCGCAGCGGCATGCCGCTTGCGGCATACACCTCATCAATGAGTTCCATCGTGCGGCGCGAGCGATCCAGCACCTCGCGCGAACGCAAGCCATTCCGCAGCTCAGCGGCAATATTCTGCAGCTGGTATGTGTACGAGGACACGGTGCCCAGGCGCTCCTCGCGCTCCTCGGAGCCCGTGCGCACGATGAGGCGGTCGTCCTCCTGCGGCTTCACGAAGTTCGGGGCGTGCACGCCGCCCCGACTTCCCACGACCGTGAAGCTGAAGTCCCACACTGGGTTCACCATGCTCGCGCGCAGCGACACCGGCACGTCGCCGAGCGAGAGCAGGGCGCGCACGGTCGCGTCGACCCGCTGGTCGGCCTCGGAGGGATCGGCCTCGGCCGCGCGCAGCGACAGCGGTAGCCCCAGTGCGTCGCCGAGCGTGAGCAGGCCGTTGAGGGCGTAGCATCCGAGGTCCATCAGGGCACCGCCCGCGAGATCGAAACTCCAGCGCGGGTCGGTCTCGGGCGGCGCGGGCATGCACATGCTGACCTGCATCTCGCGCAGTTCGCCGATCTCACCGCCGCCGCTGGCACCGTCACGACCGCTGCTATCGCTCCCGCCGTTACCACCGCTGCCGCGCACGACCTCGATCAGCCGAGACATGAGCGGGTGATCGGCGTAGTGGAACGCCTCCCACGCCCACCCCGCAGAGGTTTCGAGCTGTGCCGCTACCGCGTCGAACTCGGCGAGGTTCGCCGCGAAGGGCTTTTCGACGAGCACGTTGCGACCCGCTTCGAGCGCGCGCACGGTCCACTCGGCGTGCAGGCCGTTGGGCAGTCCGATGTAGATGAGGTCGAGGGTGTCGTCGGCGACGAGCGCCTCGTAGCTCTCGCGCGTTCCGTCGTACCCGTGCTCGGCGGCGTACGCACGCGCGCGCTCGGGATCCCGCGCCGCGACCGCGGCCCGGATGTCGCCGGTCTCCCGAGTGGCCTCGGTCACCGCCAGCTCTGCGATGCGCGATGCCCCGAGCAGTCCGATGCGGAGCGGCTCGGCAGCACCCGGCTCAGCACCACCCGCCTCGGCACCCCGCGCCTCGCTCACGACCCGACCGCCTCGCGGATGAACTCGACGCTGCGCCGCGCGTTGTCGAAGGCGCGCGTGGCGTCTTCCTCGCTCTCCACCACGGTGTCCTGCTCGAGCACGTACCACCCGTCGTAGCCGGCACCGCGCAGTGCGGCCACGATCTCGGAGATGCGCGCGTCGCCCGCGCCCAGCGGCTGGTACATGCCGAGTCGCACGCCCTCGCGGTAGTCGAACTCGCCCGCTCGCACGCGTGCCGCCGTCTCCAGGCTGACGTCCTTGAGGTGCGCGTGCACGATACGGTCGGCGTACTGCTCCACGAACTCGACCGGGTCGCCGCCGCCGAGGGTGTAGTGGCCGGTGTCGAGGCAGAGGCCGATGCGCGATCCCGCGATCACCCGCGCCACCGCGTCGGGTGCCTCGACCACCGTGCCGAGGTGCGGGTGCAGCGTCGCGACGACGCCCACGGCCGCAGCCGCGTCGTGCGCGCGGTCGAGGTTCGTGAGCAACGTCTCCCACTCGGCGTCGCTGAGCTCGCCGGCACCGTCGTATCCCTCCGCACCGGTCACCGCGGCCAGCACCATCGTGCTGGCACCCGCGGCGACGTACGCTTCGAGTTCGCGCTCGATCGCGGGCAGCGGATCCTCGGCCGAGCCCGGCTCCGACGACCGGTGCAGCACGACCGGGAAGAACCCCCCGACCCCGCGCATGCCTGCTTCGGCGAGCCGAGCGGCGCGCGCCTCGGGCTCATCGGGCAGAAAGCCCTCGGGGCCGAACTCGGTAGCCTCGATCCCGAGATTCGCCATTTCGGCGAGCACCCGGTCGCTGTCGAGTTGCAGGCCCCAACCGGGCACCTCGATGACACCCCAGCTGATGGGTGCGGCTGCGATTCTTGCGTTCATGGTGTCTCCTGGGTACATTTCGGGGAGGTTCGGGATCGGTGCCGCTCTGGACCAGGCACTTCGGAATCAGCGCGCGGGGTTGTTGCGCGATTCGGGATCGGCGCTCAGCTCGAATCAGCACTCGGCCGAATCGACGCAGTGCCGCTCAGAATGACTACGCGCGCACCGCAGCCGTCGTGCCGGCGACCGGCGCGCTCGACTCCCAGTTGCGCGTCTCGGCCGAACGCTCGGCGGCAGAGACCACCTGGTTCGCCGACAGGGCGTCTTGAATGTTCGAGTTCAGCGTCTCGCGACCCAGCACGGCCTGCAAGAACTTGCGCGCCTCGACCACCTTGAGGTCGTCGTAGCCCATCGAGGTGCCCGAGCCGGGCTGGAAGCGGCCGAAGTCGCCCATGCCGGGGCGCGCCATGATACGCGTGTAGCCCTGATTCTCGGTGCCGAGGCCGCCCGAGAGGTGCAACTCGTTCATGCTCTCGAAGTCCCAGTGCGCTGATCCCTCGGTGCCGTAGACCTCGATGCCGTAGCTCGCACGCGGGCCGACCGCGACGCGCGATGCCTCGAGCGAGCCGACCGCGTCGGCCGCGACAGCGTCGCCGGAGAGGCGCACCAGCATGGCCGCGTAGTCCTCGTTCTCGACTGGCTTCATGTCGCCGTTCTCGATGACGGCGAAGTGGGTGCCGGTGCCCATGGGCAGTTCGGGGCGCTCGGTGTATACCGTCGAGGTGACCGCGGTGACCTCCGCGACGGGACCGAGCGTGTACTGCACCAGGTCGACCATGTGGCCCATGAGGTCGCCGAGCACGCCAGACCCCGCAAGACCGCGGATGAAGCGCCACGAGAGCGCACCGCGGGGGTCGGAGGAGTAGTCGGCGAACATCTTACCGCGCACGTTGGTGATGCGGCCGAGCTTGCCCTCGGCGACGAGCTCGCGCAGGTACTCAACGGCAGGGGCGTGGCGGTAGTTGAAGCCGATCGAGGTGACGACGCCGGCCTCCGCGGCCGCTTCGGCGACGGATCGGGTCTCGGCTTCGCCGCGACCCACGGGCTTCTCGATCCAGAAGTGCTTGCCCGCCTTCGCGGCGGCGATGCCGATCTCGGCGTGCAGAAAGTTGGGGGCGCAGATTGAGACGACGTCGACCTCGGGATCGTTCAGCACCTCGTGGTAGTCGGCAGAGGCGCGCTCGTACCCGAGCACCTCGACGGCCTCCTGCGCGCGTGCGGGTGCGGGATCTGCCGCGTGCACGAGGCGCGGGCGGATCTTCAGGTCGGGGTAGACGTAGCGCAGGTTGGAGTAGGCGCGGCTGTGCAGCTGGCCCATCCAGCCGACGCTGATGAGCCCGACGCCGATGGTGGTGGTGCCGTCGTCGTTCAGGGTGCCGACAGGGCCGCCTCCGACCGTGGCATCAGGAGTGGCGCTGTCGCCGGTGGTAACGCTTGCGGCGTCGTTCGTCTGCATGTTCTTTCGCTTTCGCTCGGTGGTGCCGCGCACCGGGTCTCACCAGTGAGTCTCCATCTAAAATGGACCGGTCCAAATTATACGTAGCACCGATCCCGAGCGTCAAGATCGACCCGCCGCCTCGCCATATGCTCGGCCAGAATATGACGGGTAGTTGAAGTGGAGCCCAACTCGCTGGTCGAATATGCACCCTACACCGCGAGTTTAAGATGCATATTCGACCGGGGAACAGGGCTGCGAGCCCATCGTTCTTCCACCTCGCATCAGCCTAACTGACAGAACGGGCGCGCAGCAGGCGCAGCGAGGCGAAGCCGAGCAAGCCGATCCCGACCAGCGCGAGAGAACCGAGCGGCAGCGCCATCGGCCCGACACCCGCGAGCAGCCCGGCACCGACGAGCGAGCCCACGAAGCTGCCCAGGTTCGCCGTGCCCGAGGGCATCGACGAGGCCAGCCGCGGAAAGCGGGGCAGTTCGCGCATGAACAGCACCTGCGCGGCCGGGCTCCCACCGCCGAGCATCAAGCCGACCAGCAGCATCGCCGCTGCGGTTCCCGGGCTGCCGATGTTCGGGATCAGCAGCAGCACCCCACCGAGAATGCCCGCCGCCGCACTCCCCACGAACGTCGCCCCCGCGGCTCGGTCGGCCAGCCAGCCGGCACCCCAGTTGCCGATGTTCATGCCGATCCCGAACGCGAGCATGCCGGTCGCGGCGGTGAGCCAGCCGCCCGCGCCCTGCGCCCACTCGACCAGGGGAGCGACGTAGGTGACCACCGCGAAGCCGCTCGCCGCGACGAACACGGCGGCGAGGCCGAGCACGAAGAACCGCGGGCCGAAGCGCCGCCCGCCGCTGCCGCCCGCAGCGACATACTCCGCGCGGCCGGCCGGTGAGATCAAGAGCAGGGCGACGAACGGCACCGCGAACAGCAGAGCCGCGAGGCCGAGGATCACCCGCCAGTCCCAGGTCGCGCCCAGCGCCGTCAGCGCGGGAACGCCGAGCAGGTTCGCGCCGGTGAGCCCGCCGTGCACGATCGCGCTGCCGAGGCCGTAGTTGTTCGAGCCGAGCATGTGCGCCGCGACCATCGCACCGACGCCGATGTAGGCGGCGTGGGTGAGCGCCGCGAGAAAGCGCAGGATCAGCGCGATCGGCAGCGTCGGCGCGAACGCCATGAGCAGCGTCCACAGCAGCATCGACCCGGCGCAGACCAGCAGCGCGGAGCGCTCGGGCAGCCGCCGGATCACGACCGGGGTCACGACCATGCCGACCACCACGCCGAGCGCGTAGGCCGAGGCGAGGCCGCCGCTCGCGGCGAGCGCGGCCTCGGGTCTGCTGGCGTAGAGATCCGGCAGAAAATCCGCGGCCATCTGCGGCAGCAGGCCCATGACGATGAACTCGCTGACGCCGATGCCGAAGCCCCCGCAGACGAGTGCGCCGATGAGCGTCGCGCGTGCGACGCGGCCACTCTGTCGATCCATTCGTGCGCTCCTTCGCGGCGGTATTGACGGCGATATTGACAATCGGCTCTTCTCGCGCTCTAATACTTATTTAGAGCGCTCTAAGTTATGAGCAATATATCACTCGCAACACCCGCACACCGCCCGCACCACCCCACCGGAACAGGATCCCCAGCATGCCCAAGACCATCCGCGTCGCCGTCGTCGGCGCAGGCTTCGCCGGCCAGGCCCACGCCTTCGGCTACCGCAACGCAGCCATGGCCGACAACCTGAACGACGTGCGCGTCGAGCTCGACACCATCGTCGACCCGAACACCGCGCTCGCAGAGCAGATCGCGGCCCGCTACGGCTTCGCCCGCACCGCCGCCTCGGTCGACGAGATCCTCGACGACCCCAGCATCGACGCCGTCAGCGTCGCGCTCCCCAACTTCGTCTACCGCGACGTGCTCGCCCGCATTCTCCAGTCGGGCAAGCACGTCTTCGCGGAGAAGCCGCTCGGCACCTCGGCCGCCGAGGCCGAAGAGCTCGCCGACATCGCGGCCGCGAGCGGCAAGGTCGCCGCCGTCGGCTTCTCGTACCGCCACATTCCCGCCATGGCGGCTGCCCGTCGCGCCGTCGTCGAGGGGCGCATCGGCAAGCCCTACTTCGCCCGCGGCCACTACTTCGCCGACTACTCGCTCGACCCACGCGGTGCCCGCACCTGGCGCTTCGTGCAGGAGCAGTCGGGCGGCGGCGCGGTCATCGACCTCGGCAGCCACCTCATCGACGCGCTCGCCCACGCCCTCGGCCCCGTCGCAGAGGTCACCTCTGCGACCCTCAACACGCAGATCACCGAGCGTCCGCTGCCCACCGGCGGCATCGGCCACACCGCCACCGTCTCCGAAACCGAGACGGGCCCCGTCACCAACGACGACACGGCGCTGCTCAACGTGCGCTTCGAGTCGGGCGCGGTCGCCTCCCTGCAGATCAGCCGCATCGCGGCGGGCAAGCCCAACGAACTCGGCATCGAGATCTTCGGCTCGGGCGGCCACGTGTCGTTCGACTCGAGCCGCTTCGACGAGTACTCGATCTACGAGCTCGAGGCGTCGAGCCCCGGCGACGACGGCCCCCGCCGCGTGATCGCGGGCCCGGCCTTCCCCTACTACAACGAGGTCTCCCCCATGCGCGCCCGCGGCACAGGCACCGGCTACGGCGAGGCGTTCATCGCCGAGATTCAGGAGTTCGTCGCCGCGGTTGCGCTCGGCGAGCCCATCGACACGACCTTCGCGGCCACCGTGCACCCGATGCGCGTGGTGCAGGCGGCGCTCGACAGCGCGAGCACGGGGCGACCGGTCGCCGTGGAGCCGTACGATCGATAGTGCGCGGTGTCGGCCCGCGCGATCGAGCGTGAGGACGACGGTGTGACGGAGAACGTACCGCAGACGGTGACCATGGAGACCGTTGCGCGCGAGGCAGGCGTCTCGCGCGCAACGGTCTCGCTCGTCTACCGCGGCGTCAAGGGGCCGAGCCGGGCATCGATCGAGAAGGTGCTCGCTGCGGGATCGCGGCTCGGCTACCGCCACAACGCCATTGCGGCCCGTCTCGCTTCGAAGCGCACCAACACGCTCGGGCTCTCGATTCTCGACATCACGAACGAGGTCTTCACCGAGATCTACGAGGGCGTGCGCGACGCGCTCGCAGACACCGGCCTGAAGATCGTGCTCACCGCGGCGACCCCGGGAAGCGGCGACGAGCTCGAATCGGTCGAAAGCCTGCTGAGCGTGCGAGTGGACGCCGCTCTCGTCGCCGGCAGCATGCTCGACGACGCCGAGCTCGCCTCGCTCGCGTCGAGCACCCCCTTCGTGGTGGTAAGCCGCCTCGTGCCGGGTGTCGACTCCGTCGCCTCCGACGATCGCCTCGGCGGCGAACTCGCCACGCGCCACCTTCTCGAACTCGGGCACCGGCGCATCGTGCACCTCGTACCGCCCGTCGGGCCGCACTACACGGCCCGCGGTCGGGGCTACGACGAGGCCATGCGCGCCGCCGGGTTGCAGCCGCGGCGAGCGCACACGGGGTTCTCGCTCGCGACCGCAGCGGCCACGACAACGCAGCTGCTGCGCGGCGACGACCGCCCCACCGCCGTCTTCGCCGACAACGACGTCATGGCGCTCGGTGCGCTCACCGCGGCGGCCGAACTCGGCCTGTCGGTGCCGCGCGACCTCTCCGTGGTCGGTTACGACGACACGCGCGCCGCGGCCCTACCGGGCGTTGCGCTCAGCAGCGTGAACCAGCAGGCCCGCCGCCTCGGCCGCATCGGGGCCGAGTACGCGCTCGATGCGCTCTCGGGTGCGGGTACCGGTGCCGGTTCTGGATCGGGCCGGGCTCGATCCAGCTCAGGTTCTGGATCGGGTTCCGTCACGGCCGCGAGCGCAGATTCGGGATCGAGCCCGACGCCGAGCCCGGAATCGGTTTCGCGAGCGCAACCCGACTCCCCCCGCCAAACGCTGCTCGATCCCTCGCTGCACCTGCGCGCCTCCACCGCCCCGCCGTCCAGGTGACTGGCTCCCGGCTGCGACGCCAGCATTCCGTCATTCTGCGCGGAGGGGCAGCCCGGAGTCGCAGAATCTCAGCCGCTGCAAAGTTGAGACCCTGCGACGGAGCCTGTGCTGCGCGAAGTCGCCGCGCGCAGGATTGTGAGGGAGCGCGAGCCCGTGCCCTGGACTGTTCGGCCTGGTTGGTTAAGCTTCGGACATGAGCTACCAGAATGCCGGAGCCCCCGATCCCGCACCGCAGCAGCCGCAGACTCAGCCGCAGCAACCGCAGTTCGCGCCGCAGCCGCAGTATCAGCAGCCGACCGGCCAACCGATCTCAGCACCGGGATACGCGCCGTACGGGTCGGCGACACCGCAGCCGGCACCGCAGCGGGAGCGCGTCAACGTGCTCGGCATCGTCGCTCTCGCCGTGCTCACGGTGCTCATGCTTCTGAGTTTCATCACCCCACTGCTCTACAGGCAGGCGGCCTGGGGCGGGCAACTGACCATCATCACCACGGTGCTACCCATCGCCCAGGTAGCTGTCATGCTGATCGCGCTCGGCCTCGCCATCGGCGGTGTGCTGCAGCGCAGCGCGACTCGCTTTCGCTGGGCGGCTGTCGGGGCACTCGTATCCGCGGCACTCTCGCTGCTGTCGACGGTGAGTGTCACCCTCGGCGGCCTGCTCGCCTCCGCGCTTCCCTACTGATCCGACGGCCGGACGTGGCTGCCGGCCAAGCATGACGGGTGCGCCTATCGAAAAAGCTGCGCAAATTTCGCCTGGGCTTTACGCAAACGGGACGCGTTTAAAGAAAGAAAATAGCAAAATACGGTTTTACTTTATGCAAACGGGGTGCGTTTGTCGAAAGGTTTGCGAAGATTGAGCCGCGCCCTTCGATTTCACGCTTTCGCTGTCAACGTTCCAGTAGCAAATACCGGGAGGATCGACCCGCGCCCTTCTGAATAACGATGTCGCCTTCGAGTTCGTGCAGCAGCTCAGAGGCGGTCGGACGGGAGACTCCGGTGAGTTCCATCAATTCCGTGGTCGTGATTGATGAGAACTCTTCCAACCACTCCTCGACCACCCGTCGCAGGGCCGCCCGGTCCGTCGTGGCATAGAACATCGTCTCGTTCAGAGCTGATGCATTGCGCGTCGACTTCGCGGCCGCAAAGGCATCGGCACCCAATCGCCACGCTGCTTGCGAACCAACCGGCACGATAAGCGGGGTAGCCCCGAGCCTCGTACTCTCTGCGGCGGCGAGCGCGATGCGAGCCGCGTAATCATCGGTCTGAAGCGCCGATCGCACCCGATCCATCGTGACGAACGGTCCGTGCAGCAGCAGGTAGAGAATCACGGCGACTCTCACATCGCGCTGCCGATCCTCTGGCCGGATCGCCTCCACGAGCCGCACGATGGGAACCACCGGGCGACCACCAACCAGCGTGCACTCGACATGCGGCCCTGGAAGCTCGACGATGTTCGGCGGTCGATGTCCGAGCGTAATCATGGACTGGTACATGCGGTCGATGCCGAGACCCTGCTTGTCGACCAGCCGAAGCGCGCGAAACAGGTCAGCCAGCGCTGGGTACCGTGCGTGATGCAGGCCGAGGAGGTTCTCTGCGGAGACACCACCGGTGAAGCCTCCGGGGCTGGTTACGCGCAAAGTCGAGTCGAACCTCTCCCAGACCACCCGCGTCGCCTCATGCACATCCCAATCGCGATGAATCAGTCCGTTGAGGATCGCCTCCCGAACCGCGCGGAGCGGTATCTCGCGCACTCGGCGCTCAGCGAAACCGTCGGGAATCACCGTTGCCTCGTTAAGCAGGTCAAGTTGCTGCTCAGTATCTCGCAATTGCTCAATCAGCGCCTGCTCAGGTGCACCATCGTAGCGACTCAGCACTTCGCCCCCGGCAATCGAGAGCACACTCACCGTAATCAACGCACGGTGCGCAGGAGTAAGCAGAAGGGCTGCAGCGCGGGTGAGGTGTCCATCGGGGCGCAGAGCACCGATCGCCGTGAGGAGTTCTCTGTCGCTCGTGTCCCGCGGAAATCTGTCGACCTCGTCCGAAAGCAAAGCACGCCGAACGTATTCAAGCGCACCCTGTGTAACGTCGACGATCGTCTGGGAAGTTGCGCGCCCCATCGGGTCGAAGCCGCCAAGCGATTCCCTGCGCAGCCACCACTCAGAGCGATCCACCGGCTCACAGTGATCTCCGACTCGCCACCGCAGTTGATCGGAGGTATTCTCCACCGGCTCGGGAGCCTCGGAGACATAGATCACCAGCACCCTGGCTCCCTCGACCCAGGTCGGCACGACATCGGGTGCAACATCGATCTTCTTATAAATCTGATGCCTGAGCCACTCTTCGTCGAGTTCCGTGCCGATCAACTGCCGCGTGCGGTTCTCTACTCCAACGATCAACGCACCACCACCCGGGGTGTTCGCGAAGCACGCGACCTCATCGGCGAGCTTGATCGCCGCGTCCATATTCGTCCGCTCACCGGGCTCGATCGTTCCGCCCGGCCCACGCCTTCCCGATTCTTCTTTGAAGTCGAACGCAGCGCGCTCGACAACCGGGATTCCCACATCGCTCTCAAGTGATTCAAGCGCCCTCGCGACGATCTGCTCCAGTTCGCCGCGTCGCTCTGACAGACTCATGATGTGTTGGCTCCAACCAAAACGGGACGTTTCCAGCTCAATTTTACGCAAATGGAGTGCGTTTAAAGAAAGAAAATCGCAAAATGCAGTTTTACTTTATATAAACAGGGTGCGTTTGTCGAAAGGCCGGCGAAAATCGCACTGCGCCTTTCGATTTTGATGGAGAAGGTCACCGGATCAATGCCGGCGGGAGCCACCAGGCACAGTGGCGTTTTCGCCACCCGTATTGAAATCCTGCGAGAGGACTCCCTATCCGGGGAGCAGCCGACACCACCATCCCGCGTAGTGTTCAATCCATTCTTCGCAAAGTGTTCAGTGTCTGTTTCGCAAAGCGTATGCCTTCAAGCATGATCGAGTACCAGAGGGAAGTGGACAGGACCGCGACTGGCCTGTTGAACTTCGCGCAGCGCGTCGATACCGGAAAGCAGGGGCAGCCGAATGCTCTGATCGTGATCACGGCCACCGGCAGTGCAGGACGTCGCCCAGATGGTGTGCATGTTGTACCAATCACTGCCCTGGCCCCATAAGCTATGGCTCTTTGACGGTAAATGATGTGGGCGATTGCCGGTCCATATTTTCCTCGGAACCGGACGCAGCCGGTTCCCTGGCGGGATATGCACCCTAAACCAGCGGTTTAGCATGCATTTTCGACCGGGGAAGGTACCGCTCGATGGCGCGTCTCGGTGATGCGGGGCCCGTGCGGTGCGGGGTCGCGTGCGGTGAGGGATCACCGCTCGGGATCGCGAAAAGGGGCCCCCTCTTCCGAGAGGGCCCCTTTTCGCTGCGGGAATCGCTTGAGAGCGGCGACTACTTGTCGAGGTCTTCGCGTTCCTCAGGCGGGATCACCGCGACGGTCTCGGTGACCGAGACACGGCCGACTCCGGCTGTGTCATCTTCCTCGATCTCATCGCGGATGACGCGCACCTCCTCGGTATCGGTGCCGACCGAGCGCAGCTCGTGCACGAGCTGCTCGAGTTCGGCACCACCGGCCATCAGCCCGGTGAGTTCCTCGAGCGTGATATCGGCCTTCTCGTGGTAGCCGATGCTCTGGCCGCGCTTGAGCAGCAGGAACCGGTTGCCGACCGGGTAGGCGTGGTGCGGGTTGTGCGTGATGAAAATCACGCCCAGCCCGCGATCCCGAGCCTGGATGATGTAGCGCAGCACGACACCGGACTGCTTCACGCCGAGCGCCGCGGTGGGCTCGTCGAGAATCAGCACCTTCGCGCCGAAGTACACCGCGCGCGCGATGGCGACGCACTGCCGCTCACCGCCCGAGAGGGTGCCGATCGGCTGGTCGACGTCGCGCAGGTCGATGCCCATGTCGAGCAGCTCTTTCTTCGCCGTCTTCCGCATGAAGTCGACGTCGAGCCGCCTGAACGGACCCCACCCCTTCGTGATCTCGGAACCGAGGAAGAAGTTGCGCCACACCGGCATCAGCGGTGCGACCGCGAGATCTTGATACACGGTCGCGATGCCCCGGTTGAGGGCCTCGCGCGGCGAGCCCAGCTTCACCGACTCGCCCTCGATGAGATACTCGCCGTCGGTGTGCTGGTGCAGGCCGGCGATGATCTTGATGAGCGTCGACTTGCCTGCGCCGTTGTCGCCGAGCACGCACATGACCTCACCGGAGTTCACCTTGAGGCTGGCGTGCTGCAGCGCGATGATGTTGCCGTAGCGCTTGCCCGCGTCACGGAGCTCTACGAGCGGCACCTGTCCGGTCTCCACGGCCGCTGAAGCCGTGGCCGTCGCTGTGGCATTCATTTCTTGCCTCCCCTCGCGGCGCGTCGCTGCAGGGTGAAGTTCAGCACGGTCGCGCCCAGGAGCATCGCACCGAGGAAGAACTTCAGCCAGTCGGGGTTCCACTCCGCGTACACGACGCCCTTCAGCGCCATGCCGTAGATGAGCGCGCCGATCGCGCCGCCGATCGCGGAGCCGTAGCCGCCCGTCATGAGGCAGCCGCCGACCACCGCAGCGATGATGTACAGGAACTCGTTGCCGATGCCCTCGCCCGACTGCACGGTCTTGAAGGCGAACAGCTGGTGCATGCCCAGCAGCCAGGCGCAGAAGCTCACGCCCATGTACAGGCCGATCTTCGTGCGCACCACCGGCACACCAACTGCGCGAGCCGCGTCGGGAGCGCCCCCGGAGGCGAAGATCCAGTTGCCGACCTTGGTGCGCTGCAAGATCCACGTCGCCACGATGACGAGCAGGATCCAGTAGAACACCGTGATCTTCACCTTCACCCCGAACACCGGGACGTCGGACGCGAAGATCGCCTGCGCCGCCTCGAAACCGGGCCACTGCTCGATCGAGGGGGCGGCGACGCCGCCCGTGATCGCGCGCGTCACACCGAGATTGAGGCCCGTGATCATGAAGAACGTCGCCAGCGTGATGATGAAGCTCGAAAGTTTCGTCTTCGTCAGCAGCCAGCCGTTCACGAACCCGAGTATCAGCGAGAACACGAGACCGACAAGGATGCCGATCCACACGTTCGTGCCGAACCAGTAGAGGAAGAGCGAGCCCGACAGGGCCGCGAACACGACGCCGACGCCGGCGGACAGGTCGACCTCGCCGCCGATCATCAGCAGCGAGACGCCGACCGCCATGATGCCGACAGTCGACGCGCCGTAGAGGATCGTCGCGATCGACTCGGGCTTCGTGAACTGGGGTGCCACGACGGCGAACATCACGATCAGCACAACCGCGGCGGCGGTGGCCCCCGCCTCTGGTTTCGTGAAGAATCGCGTGAACCAGTTGCCGGAGGCCAGCCGCTCGTCAGCCTTTGAAGCTGTAGCAGTAGACATGAGAATCAGTTCTCTCCGAGGAGAGGGTTACTCTTCTTCAGCCGCAGCGTCGTCGCCGCTGTCGCTGCCCTCGAACTGAGCCGAGACGGTGTCGAGGTTCTCGGGCGTGATGATCGACGGGCCGGTCAGCACGGCCTGGCCGCCGCCGAGCACGTAACCGCCGGTCTTGTAGAGACGCACGGCCTCGACCGACGAGTAGCCCTGCAGCCACGGCTGCTGATCCGAGGCGAAGACGATCGTGCCGTCCTGGATCGCCTTGTAGACGTCGGTGTTGAGGTCGGTCGTGGCGAGTTTGGCGTCGCTGCCGGCGTCGGTGATCGCGTCGATGGTGGCGATCGCGAACGGCGCGCCCAGGGTCACGACGAAGTCGATGTCCTTGTTCGTCTGCAGCTTCGAGGTGATGGTCGAAGCGACGTTGGTCATGTCCTGACCGTTGACGTAGAGGATCTCGGTGTCACCCTTGTAGGTGTCCTTGATGCCGGCGCAGCGCGCCTCAAGGCCGACGTGGCCCTGCTCCTGGATCACACAGATCGACTTCTTCGAGCCCTCCTTGTTGAGCTGCTCGCCGACGGCCTGGCCCGCGATGAACTCGTTCTGGCCGAAGTGGGCGAGCACGCCCATGTCCTTGTACTGGTCCTCGCCGGCGTTCAGGCTGAAGACCGGAATGCCGGCTTCGACCGCCTTCTTCACCTCGCCCGACATGGCGTCGGCCTTGGCGAGCGTCACGGCGATGCCGTCGACGTCCTGGTCGATGGCCTGCTGGATCAGCTGAGCCTGACGGGCACCGTCGGGATCGTTGCTGTAGAGCAGTTCGATGTTGTTGCGCTCGGCTGCGGCCTCCGCGCCGGAACGCACGATATCCCAGAAGGTGTCGCCCGGAGCCTGGTGGGTGATCATGGCGACCTTCAGCGTCTCCTCCTCGGGAGCGTCGCCGCCCGACGCCGCGCCGCCGCCCGCACCGGCTGCACCGCCGCTGCACGCCGCAAGCAGCAGTGCGCCCGAAGCAGCAACACCGGCAAGACCGAGCTTGGCCCAACGGCCCTTACGTGATTTCAACATGGTTTCACTCCATCGTGTTCTTTGTTTCAAGTGCGCCGGAGCCCACGAACCCCCGACGCAAACGGCGAGTTATGTCTTTACAAAGCACCCGCTCGCTACCCGACTCTATTACCAATCGCTCCCCGAATCGTCGCAGAATCGTAAAGATTCAGTAACGAACTAGCTCGTGCTAGATTCTGTTGGGTGACGAATCCAAGGGATATCTCCTGATATTCTTGGACCGGTCCAATTCTAGTCGCGACCGCGTTTACCCCGTCAAGACAGCTGGGTCACAAGCCTGTAACACCTGGCACGGGTCACACACGTGGGCAGCGTCATCGCGGCCCCCACACCGCCTCCCGGCCGTGATCACACCTCGCAAAGGAGCGTCATGAACCCAGCACCCCGGCTTCTCGCCACCTGTTGGACCACCTCCGGCGCAGCGAAACCCACCGGGCCCACGGTGAGTCCATTCTCGGTGCGGGATCGCATCGCTGCGGTCGCGGCCGACGGCTGGAGCGGATTCGGTCTCGTCCACGCCGATCTCGTCGCCTTCACGCGAGAGCACCCGCTCGCAGACCTCCGCCGCATGCTCGACGATCACGGCATCGAACAGCTCGAACTCGAACTCATCGGCGACTGGTGGGCCGAGGGCGAGCGCCGCGCGGCTGCCGACCGGGTGCGCCGCGACATCTTCGAAGCCGCCGAGGTGCTCGGCGCGAAGACGGTGAAGGCCGGCCCCGACACCGAGGGCCCCGCTCCCGATCCCGCGCGCCTCGCCGCGAGCTTCGACGCCCTCGCCACCGAGGCCGCCGAGCACGGCACCCGCATCGCCCTTGAGTTTCTGCCCTTCGCGGGCCGGCTGTGCGACCTGCGGGCCGGCATCGACCTCGTCACGCAGGTCGCCAACCCGGCAGGCGGGCTCTGCCTCGACATCTGGCACGTCGCGAGGCCGCGCACCGACTACCGGCTGATCGCCGAGGTGCTGCACTCCGACACGCTGCCCAGCGACTACATCTTCGCGGTCGAACTCAACGACGGCGCGGCCGAACCCGTCGGCACGCTGTTCGAAGACACGGTGCACCGCCGCCTGCTGCCGGGTTCGGGATCATTCGACGTGCCCGCCTTCATCAACGCCGTGCGCGACGCCGGCTACGACGGCATGTGGGGCGTCGAAATGCTCTCCGACCGCCACCGCACGCTGCCGCTGCCCGAGGCACTGCGCGAGGCTCGCGAGGCGACACTCGCCTGCTTCGCGGAGGCCGATCGGCTGCGGGCCGATCCCGAACCGAGCTGAGATTCGGGATCGGCCCAGCCCCACCCACCGCGCTCGACCGAGCGCAGCCGCCACCTCCCAATCCCAAGACCCGCACCCGACCCCGAAGGATCGCACATGACAACCGCCCCAGTTCGCATCGGCCTCATCGGCACCGGACGCATCGGCCAGGTGCACGCGGCGAGCATCGCCGCAGCACCCGACGCGACGCTCGCCTGGGTGGCCGATCCCTTCATCGAGGGCGCGCGCAGCGTGGTCGCGCGCTTCGGCGGCGTCGCGACCGACTCACCGGCCGAGCTCATCGCATCGGGCGAGATCGACGCCGTACTCATCGCCTCGCCGACCCCCACGCACGTCGACCTCATCGAGGCCGCGGTGCGTGCTGGGCTGCCGGTGCTGTGCGAGAAGCCCATCGACCTCGACATCGCCCGCGTCGAGGCGCTGCGCCCCCTCGTGCAGGCGAGCGGCGTGCCCGTGGCGCTCGGATTCAACCGCCGCTTCGATCCCGCGTTCGCCGAGGCCCGCGCCCGCGTGGCGGCCGGTGAGATCGGCACGCTCGAACAGCTCATCATCGTCAGCCGCGACCCGGCAGCGCCGCCCGCCGACTACGTGCGGGTTTCCGGCGGCATGTTCCGCGACCAGGTGATTCACGACTTCGACATGGCCCGATTCTTCGCCGAAGACATCGTCTCGGTGAGCGCGAGCGGATCGCAGATCTTCGACCCCGGAGCCCGCGAGCACGGCGACTTCGACACGGCCACGAGCACGCTGACCACCGGCTCGGGTGCCATGATCACGATCGTGAACTCGCGCCACAGCGCCTTCGGGCACGACCAGCGCATCGAAGCGTTCGGCTCGCGGGGCATGCTGCAGGTCGCGAACGTGCCCGGCAGCCTGGTCAGCAGCTTCACGGAGGCTACGGTCGAGGCCCGCAGCCCCTACCCCGAGTTCTTCCTCGAACGCTACGCCGACGCGTACGCCCTCGAACTGCGCGAGTTCGTGAAGCTCGTGCGCGGCGAGGCGTCGACGTCGCCGACCTTCGATGACGGGCGGGCCGCGCTGATCCTCGCCGACGCGGCGCAGCGGTCTGCCGTCGAGGGCGTCGCGGTGGCGGTCGAACTCGGGTAGGGGGTAGCGCACTGCGCCGGTTCAAGCGCTGAGGTCGAGCCGGGTCAGGGGCCCAGCAAGGCGAGCGGCACGACTGCGACGCCGTCACTGCGGCGGTACGCGGTCGGGCCGGTCGTGACCACCACGCGCGCGGCGAGCCGATCGCCCAGACGTTCCTGAAGCCAATTCAAGTGTCGAACGTCCTCTGCCCCGACCGTCGCCGCGAGCTTGATTTCAATCGCGACAACCCTGCCACGGGACTCGACAATCAGGTCAACCTCGTGCGCACCCGCTCGGTCTCGGAAATGCCACAGCTTGGCCTCAGTTGCCTGCGCATAGGTCTGCATGCTGAGCGTTACAAGCCCCTCGAACAGTCTCCCCAACGCCGCTCCCTGCTGTGGGCCGAGCATCGCATGACCGCTGATCGAAAGCAACGAACGCTCATCGAGATCCATGAGTCTCGCCGCGAGGGCCGGATCGGCGAGGTGATGTTTCGGCGCGAGCGAAAGACGGCCCAGATCAGCTCCGTAGGGCCGCCATGCCTCGACGGGGTCGAGCAGCCACAGCTGACTGAGTACATCTCGATACGCAATCGTCGTCGGCTTGCTGGGTTTGTCGGACTCGCCAACGGTAGCGGCGTCGAGGATCGTCGTGTAACTCGCCGTCGAAGAGGTCGCTTCGGCGTATGCTCGAAGCCAGGAGCGCAGTGCGGCAGGAGCCCTCACCCGGTAGCCCTGCTCAATCATGTCACGCTCGACGATGCGCGCTAGATACCCGTCGAGAGCTAGTCGACGTGCACGGTCGGGTAGATCCCGAATTCCCGGAAAACCCGAAGAGACGATCTCGCGAACGTAGCTCGGCAGGTCCCAGTCGGTCTGGCCCCTCACCTCGCTGTCACCGTCGAGCAGTGCGTTCAATGACACCGTTGGATCGTGATCCACTCGTTCCGCGATGGAGAGCGGCCGCATTCGAAGGCTTGCAATACGGCCGGCACCCGAGTGCGCAGGCACCTCCACCGGTGCCGCACTGCCGGCAAGCAGAAACTGCCCGCCCGTGCGATCATCATCAACCGCGCGCCGCACCAGATCCCACACACGCGGCAGGCGCTGCCACTCGTCAAGCAGCAGAGGTTTCGGCACGCGCGCGATGAACCCGGGATCAGCCGCCAGCTCTTCAGCACGATGCGGCTCGTCCAGCGCCACAACCGTTGCCGCCCGACGACTCCCGGTTGCGGTCTTGCCGACGCCCTTGGGGCCGTCGAGGCTGATCGCAGCCAGCTCGGGAAACACCTCGTCGAGCTCTTCATCGATGATTCTACGGCGGTAGCTCACGAGGCTACTTTACCATTTGCACGTGATCTACTTTACCAATCGCACGCATTCTATTTTACCAATCGCACGTGTCGAGCTTTACCAATCGCACGTCAGGCGGGTGCTGCGGGTGCGCTGCAGAGCCCTTATCGATGCCCACGCGACCCGATCCACACTCGTCAACATCACTTTTGCAGTGATTTGACTATCACTTTTGCACCGATTCGAGTATCACTTTTGCACGATTTCAAGTATCATATTTGCCCTGATTCGGGGCCTGGCCGGAACTGATCGGGCGCTGATCCAGGTCGCCACGGCCCTCATCCCATACACTTGTATAACGACGCTCGCCCACCCGGCGGAGTCGAAGTAAGTGATCGCGCGATCGCTAAGACCGGGTGGGCGAGTGCCGGGGCTGTGGGGTCGTGGAGGGCGCGACCGCTGAGGGCTGAGTGCTTTAGCCCGCTGCGACGTGCGCGGGTGCACCGCCCCCGAGCACGGCAGCCACCGCCTCCGTCGCCATCTGGAAGGTGGCAGCGGTCGCGGCCTCGGAGAGGCCGGTGGTGTGCGGGCTCAGCAGCACGCCCGGCAGCCCCGCGAGCGGGTGCTCGGTGACCGGCTCGGTGTCGAAGACGTCGAGGCCCACGCCGCCGAGGGTGCCCTCGGCGAGGGCCTGCCGCAGCGTTTCGGTGTTCACGAGGTCGGCGCGCGCGCAGTTGACGAGCACGAGGCCGGGGCGGGCCGTGCGCAGCAGTTCGATCGGCAGCAGCTCGCCGCCCCCGCCGGGCAGGTGCAGCGATACGACGTCGGCCTCGCGCACGGCCTCTTCGAGGCTCAGGTTCTCGTAGGTCTCCGACCGCACGAACGGGTCGTGCACCACGACCCGCATGCCGAACGCCTCGCCGAAGCCCGCGACGATGCGCCCGATGCGCCCGAAGCCGAGCACCGCGAGCGTCTTGCCGTAGAGGTCGCCGGGTGTCGGCACGGGATCGGTGCCCCAACGCCCGGAGGTGACGAACGCGTTCGACTCCCCCACCCTCTTCACCAGCGACGCGATCATCGCGAAGGCACCCTCCGCGACCGCGCGACCGTTGCTGCCGGGAGTCACCGCGACCGCGACGCCGCGCTCCGCGGCCGCCGCGAGGTCGACGCGGTCGACACCGACGCCGGTGCGGGCGACGACCCTGAGTGCGGGGGCGCGATCCAGAAACTCGCGATCGATGTCGAAGGCCGCGCGCACGATGGCACCCTCGGCCACCGCGATATCCGCGGCGGTGGGGTGCTGCACGAAGACGGCGTGCTGCGGCAGAAACGGGGTGACGAGTTCGGGATCGACGGGCCCGAGGCCGACCACGACGGGCCGGCTCCCACTCCCGACCGCGCTCAGGTCACGGGCTCTGGTTTCGCTCTGCTCAACCACCGACGCGACCCAGCCCCTGGGGAATGGCCTCGCGCACGGTCGAGGCGAGCAGCGTCGCGTCCGAGCCGATGGCGAGGAACCCGAAGCCGCGCGCCTGATAGCGCTCGGCCCCGGCGCGGTCGTTCGCGAGAATGCCCGCGACCTTGCCGTGCTTGCGGCAGGCCGCCACCACGCGATCGAGCACTTCCTGGAAGCCCGCATCGTTGAACTGCCGCGGCACTCCGAGCGCGTAGCTCAGATCTTGCGGGCCGACGAACAGCACGTCGGCTCCGTCGGTGGCCGCGATCTTGTCGACCTCGTCGACCGCGCCCAGCGTCTCAATCTGCACGATGCCGACGGCCTGCTCGTTCGCGCGGTCGAGGGCGGCCGTGTCGAGCGTCCACCGCGCCGCGCGGTTGTAGCTGGCCACGCCGCGGTCGCCGTGCGGCGGGTACAGCTGGTGACGCCGCGCCTCAGCCGCCTCGGCCGCGCTCGAGATGCGCGGGAACATCACGCCGGCGGCTCCCGCGTCGAGCACGCGCCCGATGCGGATGCGCTCGGGCTGCTCGACGCGCACCAGGGTCGCGGTGCCGTACGCGCCGGCCGCCGCCACAATCGCGCCCACCTGATCCTCGTCGCCGCCGCCGTGCTCCAGATCGGCGAGCACCCAGTCGAGGCCCGCCGCGGCGCACGCCTCGGCCGCGGTCACAGAACCGAGGCCGAGAAAGGTGCCGACCGTCGTCTCACCCAAGAGGAAGCGCTCGCGCAGCGCGCGGCCCGCGGTGAGCGGGCCGGATCCCAAACCGCCCGCAGCGCCCGCCGAAGCCGCGGAGCCCGCAGCGGCCCCGCTCATCCGTGCCACCGCTGCATCGCGAGGCCCTCGCCGTACTCGACGAGCTTCTCGGAGGTGTCGACGCGGTCGAAGACCTCGGCCGGCGACACGTCCCACCACACCTCGGAGGCGGGCAGGTCGGCGTGCGGGATCGTCGGCACGACGATCACCACGGGGCCGCGCACGTCGCGGGTCTCGTCGAGCGCCGCGCGCACCTCGTCGGCCGTGTAGGGCTTGCGCACCTCGGCACCGAGGCCGGCCGCGATCTGCGTCAGGTCGATTCGCAGGTAGTCGCCCTCGAGGCGGCCCGCGTCGGAGGTGGCGAGCGCACCCTCGCCGTCGCGGTAGCGGAACTCGTTGCCGAAGTGCTCGCCGGTGCGCCACATCTGCAGGCGGCGAATCACCTGGTAGCCGTGGTTCTCGGAGATGACGACGGTGAACGGGATGCCCTCCTGCGCCGCGGTGACGATCTCGGTCGGCATCATGACGAAGGTGCCGTCGCCGATGAAGGCCGTGACCCGGTGCTCGGGATCGGCGTCGGCGACCCGCACGCCCATCGCGGCGGGCAGCTCATACCCCATGCATGAGAAGCCGAACTCGAGGTGCGCGTGGCGGCCGTCGGTCGCGTCCCACACCTTCTGCAGGTCGCCGGGAGGGCCGCCGGCCGCTGCGACGATCGTGTCGCCGGGTCGCGCGTGCTGCTGCATGAGGCCGATGAGCTGGCCCTGCGTGAGCACGGCATCGGTCTGCGGCAGCTCGGGGTGCTCCTCCTTCGGGAAGCGCACGTCGGGATCGAGCGCGGCGTCGCGCACCGGCAGCCACTCATCGCGGGCCGCCACCACATCGGCCGCCCACTCGACCGGCACCCGGTAGTCGCCGAGCGCGGCGGCGAGCGCCTCCAGCGCGAGCTTCGCGTCGGCGATCACGGCGGTCGCGCCCTGCTTCACGGCGTCGTGCTCGACCACGTTGATCGAGGCGAAGCGCACGTCGGGGTTCGCGAAGATCGACTGCGAGGCCGTCGCGAAGTCGGTGAGGCGGGTACCGATGTGCACGATGAGGTCGGCGCGCTCGGCGAGGCGGTTGGTGGTGGGGGATCCCTCGAGCCCGATGCCGAACACGCTCCACGGGCCGTCTTCGGTGATCGCGCCCTTGCCCGCGAAGGTCTCGCTGACGGGCAGCAGGGTCTGCTTGCCGAGGTCGGTGAGCGTCTGCTGCGCGTCGGAGTAGATGACGCCGCCGCCCGCGATGACGAGCGGGCGCTCGGCCTGCTTGATGAGCTCGGCGACCTGCGCGACCTCGGCGGTGTCGGGCACGCGGCGGCGGATCACCCAGTCGCGCTCCTCGAAGAACTCGACGGGGTAGTCGAAGGCGTGCGACTGCACATCCTGCGGCAGCGCGACGACGACCGCGCCGGTCTCCTCGGGGTTCGCGAGCACGCGGAACGCCTGCGGCAGCGCGGTGAGCAGCTGCTCGGGGCGGGTGATGCGGTCGAAGAACCGCGCGACGGGGCGGAACGTGTCGTTCGCGGTGACGTCGGGGGTGCCCGGCAGGTCGAGCTGCTGCAGCACGGGACCCTGGCGGCGGGTCGCGTAGGTGTCGCCGGGGAAGAGCAGCAGCGGGATGCGGTTGACAGTCGCGAGCGCCGCAGCGGTGACGAGGTTCGTGGCACCCGGGCCGATCGACGCCGTGACCGCGAGGGTCTGGCTGCGCTTCGACGCCTTCGCGAAGCCGGTGGCCATGTGGCCGAGCGCCTGCTCGTTGCGGCCCTGCACGAACGGCAGGCTGTCGACGTTCTCTGCCAGCGCCTGGCCGAGACCGGCGACGTTGCCGTGACCGAAGATGCCGAGCGCCGCCGGCACGAAGCGGCGACGCTCGCCGTCTGCGACCGAGTATTGCGCGGCGACGTAGCGCACGATCGCCTGCGCGACCGTGAGCCGCACGGTCTTTCCGGAGTGTCCCTGGACCATGTTCGGATGCTCCCTTGCTTTCTGTTCGAAGTCTGTTTCTGAGGTTAATTGGTTGAGGTGGTCGAGTGGGTTTCTCTACTACCGGTGGTTGAGCGCAGTCGAAATCTTTCCCGGTGGTTGAGCGCAGTCGAAACCACGTACACTCCGTGATTTCGACTGCGCTTTGCTCCGCTCAATCACCTAATATGAAGAACGCCCGCGATCCCGAACTACCCGTGCATGATGACGGTCTTCACCTCGGTCATCTCCTCGACGGTGGATCGCACGCCCTCTTTGCCGTAGCCGCTCGCCTTGAATCCGCCGTAGGGCATGAGGTCGGCTCGCCACAGCGGCGTCCAGCCGAGGTGCACTGTGCCGGCGTCGATCTCGCGCATCGCGCGGATCCCCTCGCCGAGCGAGCCGCCGAACACGCCGGCGGCGAGCCCGTACGACGTGCCGTTGGCCGCGTCGATCGCGGCGTCGAAGCTGTCGACCGTGGTGACGGCGACGGCCGGGCCGAAGAGCTCCTCCTGCGCGAGGGCCTGGCGGGTGTCGACGCCGGCCACGACCGCGGGCGACACGAACGCGCCGTCGCGCTCACCGCCGGTGAGCAACTGCGCGCCGTCTTCGACCGCGCGCGCGATGCTTCCGGCCACTCGCTCGGCTTCGCGCTCGGCGATGAGCGGACCCAGCGTGGTGCCCTCGGCGAAGGGATCCCCCATCTGAATCTGCGCGACCTTCGGCAACAGCGCATCCATGAAGTCGGCCTCGACGTCGCGGTGCACGATGACGCGCTGCACCGAGATGCACACTTGCCCGCCGTTGATGTATCCACCAGCCGCGACGGCCGATGACGCCTTCTCGATGTCGGCTCCCGGCAGCACGATCGTCGGCGACGAGGCACCGAGTTCGAGCGACAGCTTCTTCACGCCCGCGATCGCGGAGATGCGCTCGCCGACACCGGTCGAGCCGGTGAACGAGATCTTGCGCACGCGAGGGTCGGTGACGAGCGCGTCGCCGAGCAGGCCGCCCGAGCCGGTGACGACCGAGATGACTCCCTCGGGCACACCCGCGTCGACGAAGCACTGCGCGATCTGCAGCGCCGTGAGCGGCGTGCTGCCGGCGGGCTTGAGAATGACCGCGTTGCCGGCGGCCAGGGCCGGGCCTACCTTGTGCAACACCAGCAACGCGGGGTAGTTGAACGGGGTGATTGCGACGACGATCCCGACAGGCTGGCGCAGCGTGAAGCCCACCTTGTCCTGCCCCGTACCCGGGTTCGCGTCGAGGGGGAGACT
This sequence comes from Leucobacter sp., assembly GCA_047973175.1. GTDB lineage: Bacteria > Actinomycetota > Actinomycetes > Actinomycetales > Microbacteriaceae > Leucobacter. The sequence goes on along the minus strand of JBKEBN010000174.1, from coordinate 18,466 downwards.
GTCGCCGTAGAGCTGAGTGCCCTCGAACGCCGACAGTCGGATGATGGCCCCCGAGCGGCGCGCCTCACCGAGTGCCTCGGTGAGTGGCTTGCCGTTCTCGGCCGAGATGGTGGCGGCCATCTGCTCGGCCCGGGCATCGGCGAGGTCGGCGGCGCGGTTCAGGATCGCGAAGCGCTCGTAGGCAGGAGTGCGACGCCACACCGCAGCACCGCGCTCTGCGGCGTCTACCGCGGCCGTGACGTCGGCAGCGGTCGCGACCGCGACCTCGCCCACCGCGCGACCGTCATACGGAGAACGCACCTCCGCGCGACTGCCGCTCTCTGACTCCCGCCACTCGCCGCCGATCAGCAGCCCGTAGCTGCCGTACTCAGGTGTGCTCTGTGCGTTCATCGATGCCCTCTCATCCTTGATTTTGGACCGGTCCAAATTGTACGCGCATTCGCGCTTCAGCGTCAACCGCCACCGCGCTCGCCGTGCGCGCCGCCGGACTGCGCGCTGAGGAGTTCGCCCCTCGTGTCCTACTGGGTGCATGGTGATCGCGCGTCTAGGGGCTACAGCCGCAGCCCGCGACCACTTGTTTGCAGACGAGCAAGCGGGTCTGGCTGGAATCGGCGGGGTTGCTCACGGAGTAGAATTCTGGCACGTGCTAGTCTCGTTGGGGTATTGGAGCATTGGATCATGCCCCGACGCACCCGTTGAGCCGAGTGGGCACGATCCCGAACCGCCCCTCGAAGACACCGCTCAGCAACACCGCACGCAACCGCCTCGCCCCGCTCAGCAAAGGAGCTCCCGATGACCCACACCCCCGTTCGCCTCGGCCTCATCGGCTCCGGCTGGATCGGCGCTTTCCACGCCGAGACCATTGCGCAGCGCATTCCCGGCGCGGTGCTCGAGGCCGTCACCGATCCTCAGCCCGGCGCGGCAGCCCGCGTCGCCGAACCGCTCGGCACCGCGAAAACCTACCTCGACGCGGCCGAGCTCATCGCCGACCCCGCGGTCGACGGGGTCGTCATCTCGTCGCCGGCGTTCACGCACACCGACCTCGTAGTCGCCGCAGCCGCGGCGGGCAAGGCCGTCTTCGTCGAGAAGCCGATGGCGCTCACGCTCGAAGACGCCGACCGCGCGATCGCGGCGGCGAGCGCGGCCGGCGTACCGCTGCAGACCGGCTTCAACCGCCGCTTCTCCCGCGACTTCGCGGCGGCGCACGCGATCGTCGCCGAGGGGGGCATCGGCACGCCGCAGCTGCTGCGATCGCTGACCCGCGATCCCGGTGTCGCCAACCCGGGTGCGGTGAAACCGTGGACCATCTTTCTCGAAACCCTCATCCACGACTTCGACACCCTCAACTGGTTCAACGCGGGCGCGCGCCCCGTCGAGGTCTACGCCGTCGCCGACGCCCTCGCCTACCCCGAGTTCAAGGAGTCGGGCCTGCTCGACACCGCGGTCGTCACGATCCGCTACGACAACGGTGCCGTCGCCACGGCCGAGGCCAACTTCTCGGCGGCCTACGGCTACGACGTGCGCGGCGAGGTCTTCGGCTCGGCAGGCATGGTCACCGCGGGCGACGTGCGCTCGCACAGCGCGCGGCACTACAGCGCGGCCGGCGAGGCGAGCGCGACCACCCGCCTCAACATCGACCTCTTCCACCAGGCCTACACCGACGAACTCGTCGCGTTCGCGGCGGCGGTGCGCAGCGGCGAGGTCGTGGGTGCCACCGGTGAGGACGCGCGCGCGGCACTGGCCATCGCACTCGCCTGCGTCACCTCCGTGCAGGAGCACCGCCCGGTCGCCGTCGGCTGACGGCCCCGGAGCCTTTGCTCGCGGGTGCCTGCGCAACAGCCCGCGCGAGGGTGTCGCGCCCCACTCGTCGGCACCCGGATCCCGCCCGCCTGAACCAGTGCGCCGCAATCGGGCAGGCTCGCGAGTTGGTCGCGCCCGGACCCTCTTCACTCCGCCGGTCGCCCCCAGACCCTCTTCACTCGGCCGGGTCGCCCCCACAGCCCACCCAGACCTGCTTCACCAGACCCCGCGCCCGGCACGAGAACCCATCCCCGGAACGGTTACGCGCGCGGGGTTTCGTGCCGGAGGCGGGGTTTCGTGCCGGGCACGGGGTTTCGTGCGGGACGCGGGGTTTCGTACCGGGCACGAGTTCTCGTGCGGGACGCGGGGTTCTGTGCCGGGCACGGGTTCCGGTGGGCGTTGAGAGTGAGAGTCGGCCCGACAGGGCACGAGCCGACAGGCTGCGACCCCGCTGCCCGCGCACGAAGCGGTCTTACTGATCGCGCGGATAGGGGCTGCGGGACGAGGATGTGCTGAGCCGAGATCTGGCAAGGCGGAGGAGGAAGGCTTCACTGGCGCGGAAGCATCAGAGAGACGCATCGCGTCTCTCACGACCGCGGTGCCGCCCACGGCGACAGCCCACCGGAGCCAAGCGAGGGGTGGTGAAGATTCTGCGGCTTCAGGCACGGAGAGCAACGCATCGCGTTGCTCCGCCTGAACCGCCGCGCCCACAGGCGCGGACGCAGCCGCACACCGCAGCCGCAGTCCCTATCCGCGCGATCAGTTAGGCGACCGACGAGCCGCGCGTCACCAGGGTCGGCGGAATCAGCACCTCGCGGCCGCGATCGAGCGACCCCGACGTGGAGGAACCCGCGACTTTCGATACACCCACAACACCCAATGTATCCGCAGCGCCCAATACACCCGCAGCGCTAGATGCACCCGCAGCGCCCGAACCGGGCCGCGATCCCGAAGCCGCGAGCAGCGCCTCGGCGGCTTCGCGCCCGATGCGACGGTTGTCGGGGTCGACACTGGTGAGCGAGATGCGCGGGATCGCCGACAGCGTCGTGTCGTCGTAGCCCGTGACGCGGCAGTCCTGCGGCACCCGCACCCCGGCCTCTTCGAGCGCCGTGATCACGCCGACCGCGACGAGGTCGTTCACCGCGACAATCGCTTCCGGACGCTGCGCTTCGGCGAGCATCCGCCCGACCACTCTGCGAGCGCCCGCCTCCGTGAAGTCGGCGCGCTCAACGCTCGCGTCTCCGCTCAGCCCGCGACGCTCCACCGCGGCGAGAAACGCCCGCTCGCGCGACGCCGAAACCGTGCCGCCCTCGCCCCCGATGAACACGAGACGACTCAAGCCCTGTTCGGCCAGGTGATCGACGACCAGGCCGATCCCGGCGTTGTCGTCACTGCGCACGGTCGCTATCGTCTCGGGAGTCGCGTCGATGGCGCTCGCAACGACAGTCGGAATAACCGTGGTGAGCTCAGCCAGCTCCTCGAACTGCGGAATCGTGCCGATCGTCAGCAAGCCGGTCGGCCGCAGGTCGCGCAGCACGGCGAGGTTGTCGCGATCCAGCACCCGCCCGCCGCTGCCGTCATCGACCTGAGCGCTCACAATCATGGTGCGCCGTCCCGCCTCGGCCAGCCGCGCCTTCGCGGCACCGGCGATGTCGGCGAAGAGGGGATTGTGCAGATTGGATACGAGGATCGCGACGAAGTCCCGGCGTCCGGCCGAGAGCGACTGCGCGACCAGGTTGGGGCGGTAGCCGAGGCGCTGGGCGGCTCGCAGCACGCGCTCGCGACGCTCTTCGCTGACGCTCTCGCTGTCGTTGAAGACGAGCGAGACGAGCGACTTCGAGACGCCGGCCTCGCGAGCGACATCGCGGATCGTCGGGGGGCGGGGGCTCACCGGGGCGGGCTCGCGCGCGGTGCCCGTCTGCGCCCTCGCGCCCGCGTGCGCGACGGCACCCGCCGCCTCACTCACCGCCCGCTCACCCATCGTCTCCGCCTTCAACGCCGCGACCCGCCTGCGCCGCTCGCCCCCACAATCCTAAAGCCTCGCGGCGACCTCGACGTTTTGGGGCTGCGGCTGCACCGGCTCCGGCTCCGAATCCGGCACCGGCTCCGACCCCCGTGGCGTCGGCTTCCGGCGTGGATTCGAGTAACGGCGTGCCGATTCGGCCAAATACTCACGCCGTTACTCGAATCTACGCCGGAAGCTGGCTCAACCCGCTGAACCGTGCCCAGGATTCGCGCGGGCACGAGCAGCAGGAGGGCAGGGGAGGCAGCGAGCCGGGCTACCCGCTGGCCGGATCCCGAGCCGGATCAGTACCGGAAGGCTCAGCGCCGGAAGGATCAGTACTGGTCGGCTCAGCACCAGAAGGATCAGCACCGGAAGGATCTGCGCCCGCCGGATCCGTGAAGAACTGGAAGATGCCGTGATTGCCGAGATCGGTTCCGTTCTGGGTGATGAGCCAGAAGAACCCCACCCCGCCGACGATCAGCACGATGAAGACGATGATGCGGTAGGCGTTGCGCTCGCTGTTCTCGCTCACTGTGCACCTCCGCTTCCGGTTCATCGTGATTGTAGCGGTTCGGGATCGCCTCGCCCCGCACGCCTGACGATCCCAAGCCGCAAACCGCTACGCCCCGAAGGCGGCCGCGAACGCGTCGAGTGCCGCGTCGGAGTCGCCGCTCGCCCAGGCCTCCATGCCGATCACTCCGGAGTATCCCAGCGAGCGCAGTGCCGCAGCGACCGCTTCGTAGCGGATCTCGCCGGTGCCTGGTTCGCAGCGGCCGGGCACGTCGGCGACCTGGATCTCGCCGATCCACGGCAGCGCCTCGGTGACGAGTTCTACGAGGTTTCCCTCTCCGATCTGCGCGTGGTAGAGGTCGAGGTTGAGCCGCATGGCGGGCCGATCGACCGCGCGCACAAGCGCGAGTGTGTCGGCCGCGCGGGCGAACGGAGTGCCCGGGTGATCGACGGCGAGGTTGAGGTTTTCGAGCACGAAGGTGCGGCCGGCGTCCTCGCCGAGCGCGGCCAGTTCGCGCAGCGTGTCGGCAGCGCGGATCCAATCCTCGCCGCTGACGCTCTCGCGCGGCACGACGGGCAGACCGCCCTCGCCGAGACCGGTGCCGTGCAGGTTGAGGCGCGGCGAGTCGATGATTTCGGCCGCGCGCAGCGACTCCTTCGCGGTCACGATCAGCTCGGCGCGGCCCTCATCGGTGGTGAGGTCGCCGCGCAGGTAGCCGGTCATCGAGGAGAACTCGGCCCCGGTCGCTGCGAGCGCCTCAAGGTCTTTGCTGCTCCAGTCCCAGATTTCGACGAGGAAGCCGCGGTCGTGAATGCGGCGAACGCGCTCCTCGATCGGCAGTTCGAGAAAGAGCATCTCTGCGCAGGCGGCGAGGCGATAGGTCATGGCAGTGTCCTCTCGGTGGTTCGGGATCGGGGTTCGAGGGTGGGGCACAAATCCAGGGGACAGCATTTGACATAACAAAGCTGCACTCAGGCCCAAATTTAGCACGTGCTACCAGTGGAAACCAGCGGCCGTCGCGCGGGGAACTCAATCCGGTCACGTGACCCGGGGCGCGGTGGATCGACGCACCACGAGACTGGGGGCGAGCAACCGCGACCGCGCGGGATCAACCCCGCCCTCCAGCATCCCGGCCAGGGTGCGGCCGGCGACCTCGCCCAGCCGACGCGGGTCGCCGCTCACGGACGTCAGCGAGATCAGTTCGTAGGCCGCGAGTGGCGAGTCGTCGTAGCCGACGACCGAGAGCTGCCGCGGAACGTCGACGCCGTGATCCCGCGCCGCACCGATGACCCCGACGGCCATCGGATCGTTCACAGCGAAGACCGCGGTCGGCGCAGCACCCGGCTCACGACCGCGCACCGTCTCAACGTCACCAGCAGCAACGCCACCAACAGCAATGTCACCAGCAGCATGCGCTCCGGGCTGCTCCCGCGCCGGTCGCGGCCGGTCGCTCGGCACTGCGACAGCGGCACCCCCGCCAAGCACTTCCGCGGCGACGGCGCGGGCCGCGGCCTCGCTCGTCTGCGTCGCGCGCAGTACGCGGGGGGTGAGGCCCCGATCCAGCATCTCGGCGAGATACCCGGCCTCGCGCGCCGCCGCGCTCGCGCCCGGACCCGAGACGCAGGCGATGTCGCGGTGCCCGAGATCGGCCAGGTGAGCGGTTGCGAGGCGGCCGCCGGCGTGCTCGTCGCTCGCGATGACGGGGGCCTGCGGCACGGTGATCGCGCGGGTGCCGAGAATCACCGTGGGCACCGCGAGTCGCTCGGCGGCGTCGGCAGGCACCTCGCCGGCCAGCACGATACCGTCGACGCGCAGGGAGCGGAAGACCTCGAGTGGATCGAGGCCGAGGTGCGCGTTGAGCGAGGTGTCGGCGACGCTGAGACTGTATCCGCCGCTGCCGAGTGCCGCGCGCAGCCCTTCGAGGGCGGGGGCGAACCACAGGTTCTCGAACTCGTCGATGACGATGCCGATGCCGCGCGTGCGCGTGCCGGCGAGCCCGGCGGCCAGGCGACTCGGCGTGTAGTTCAGCTCGGCGACCGCCACCAGCACCGCCTCGCGCTTCTCGTCACTCACGCGCGGGGAGTCGCGCAGCACGAGCGAGACGAGCGACTTCGAGACCCCGGCGCGCTCTGCCACATCGTAGATGGTGGGGGTTCTGTTCACGCTCACCTCCTCTCTCGGGTGGATCGGGTCTGGGGTGCGGATCGGGGTGGCCTGTGGATCGGGGTGCCTGCTGGCCGAAGGCGCAATATCATCGTGCCACCCACCTCCGACATTCTCGCGACCGTCGCTCCCGGACCCACCGCCGAGATTCTGCGACGGAGCCCACGCTGCGCACCGCAACAGAGCCTGCGCTGCGCGAGGCCGCAGTGCACAGAATGGCGAACTTCAGCAGAGCCGCCGTATTCCCCGGTGTTTCGCGTTGACAGTGCGGCCCCGTCAAGGTTAGCGTGTTTCTGATTGGAGCGCTCCAACGCAACGAAAGCGGCGTCGCCGGGCGATCCACCACCCACCAAGGCCCACCACAGCTCGAACACCGCTCGCCCGCACCGGCCGGGCGATCCCGAAAGGACCCTCATGACCACAGCACCCGGCACCGCGTCACTCGGCGTCGCCGTCATCGGAGCCGGCATGGCGGGCAAGGCGCACGCCGCCGCCTACCGCGCCGCATCGACGCTCTACCGCCCCACGCTGCCCCAGATTCGCCTCGTCTCGATCGGCGACGTCTTCGAGCCGCTCGCCGCCGAGACCGCGGCCCGCTACGGCTTCGAGCGCCACGACACCGACTGGCGCGCCATCGCCGCGGCCGACGACATCGACGTCGTCAGCGTGGTCGTGGCCAACTCGCTGCACCGCGAGATCGTCGACGGCCTGCTCGCCGCGGGCAAGCACGTGCTGTGCGAGAAGCCGCTGAGCGACACGATCGAAGACGCGCGGGCCATGGCCGCCACCGCGCGCGAGGCAGAGGATCGCGGCACGATCGCGCGCATCGGCTACAGCTACCTGCGCGCGCCGGGCATCGCGTTCATGCGCCGACTCATCGACGACGGCCGACTCGGCGAGATCATGCACTTCTCGGGCCGCTACTGGACCGACTACGGCTGCCGCGCCGACGCGCCCATGAGCTGGCGCTACCGCGGACCCGCGGGATCCGGAGCCCTCGGCGACGTGGGCAGCCACCTCAGCTACATCGCCGAGTACATCTGCGGGCCGGTGCAGGAGGTCTCGGGCGGCCGCTTCCACACCGCCATCAGCGAGCGCCCGAAGCCTCTCGGCACCGTCGTCGGCCACACCCGCGGCAACGTGAGCGACGAGCTGGAGGCCGTCGAGAACGACGACTACGCCACCTTCAACGCGCGCTTCGAGCGCTGCGCCGGCACGCTCGAAGTGTCGCGCGTCGCCGCCGGCCACCCGAACGACCTCTACCTCGAGGTGTTCGGGTCGAAGGGTGCCGCCCGCTGGTCGCAGACGAACCCCGGCATGATCGAGGTGCTGCTGCACGACGAGCTGGGCGACGTCGCGGGCTATCGCACCGTGGCGCTCGGCCCCGCGCACCCGCACTACGCGGGTGGCTGGGCCATGGACGCGCCGGGGGTCGGGATCGGGCAGAACGACCTGTTCGTGCACCAGGCCCGCGCCTTTCTCGAAGAGGTCGCCGGGATTCCCGCCGAGGAGTCGCTGCCGCGCTGCCGCACCTTCAACGACGGCGTGCACAACATGGAGTTTCTGGCGGCGGTCGCCGAGTCGGCGTCCCTCGGCGGTGCCGCGGTCGCGGTGCCGGCCGCCTGAGTTATTCTGCACCTCACCCACAAGCTGGACCACACCCTAGAAAGCAGCCACTCACCATGAAACTCGGCGTCTACAACGCGATCCTGCACGATCGCAGCCTGCCCGAGGCCATCGAGGTCGTACGCGATCTCGGCCTCACCGGCATCGAACTGAACACGGGCGGTTTCCTCCCCCCGACTCACGTGCCGAATATCGATCAGATTCTCGAGTCGCACGGCGCTCGCGACGACTTCCTCGGCCAGTTCGAGGGCACGGGCGTGCAGATCGCCGGTCTCAACTGCAACGGCAACCCGCTGCACCCGAAGCCCGTCATCGGTGACGCGCACGCGGCCGATGTGCGACGTTCGATCCGTCTCGCCGAGCGGTTGGGGCAGGATCGGGTGGTCACCATGTCGGGCCTGCCCGGCGGTGAGCCGGGGGCGACCGTCACCAACTGGGTCGTCAACGCCTGGAACTCGGCTGCGCTCGACGTGCTCGACTACCAGTGGGACGTCGCCGCGAAGTTCTGGCGCGAGATCGACCGCTTCGCCGCAGATCACGGCGTGAAGGTGGCACTTGAGTTGCACCCGCAGAACCTCATCTTCAACTCCGCCGACGTGCACAAGCTCATCGACCTCACGGGTGCCACCCACGTCGGCGTCGAGCTCGATGCCTCGCACCTGTTCTGGCAGCAGATGGATCCCGTCGCCGTCGTGCGCCACCTCGACGGGCTCATCTTCCACGCCGCCGCGAAGGACGTGCGCGTCAATCCCGAGCACGCGAGCCTCAACGGCGTGCTCGACAACTCGTTCCGCCGCCTCGCACCCGAGGAGCCCCGCACGAACCTCGGCGGCGACGAGTGGGCGAACGAGTGGCCGAAGGAGTCGGCCTGGGACTTCGTCGCGCTCGGCAAGGGGCACGACACCGCGTTCTGGACCGAGTTTCTGCGCGCGCTGTTCGAGGTCGATCCCGCCATGTGGGTCAACATCGAGCACGAGGATGTCTCCCTCGGCCGCATCGAGGGCCTGCAGGTCGCCGCGAAGGTGCTGCGCGACGCCAACGACGCGCTCGCGGCCGAGCTCAAAGGCTGAGCGCCCTTCTCAACCGGCCCATCTGAGCCTCTTCACGCAACTCCCACCTGACCCTCTTCAGGTCGCTCCGTGAGGGGAGGAAAAAGTGGGTTCCGCAGCTGCGGAACCCACTTTTTCCTCCCCTCGGTGCAGGTGCCCCCGGGCAAACCACACCGCACCGTTCAAGCCCCTCGAGGCTCCCCTCGACTCAGGCGATAAGCCGCATCGAGCAGATCCGCACGTAGCCGATCGTAGGCACCGGGGAGAGGATTCTCGCTTTCGAGAATGTCACTCAGTTCAGCGAGCGTGGCTGACACCAAGCGGTCGGCTCCCCTCATTCCCCAAGTGCTGACTTCCTGTGCCAGGTCGCTCGCGTCGATTCCGGCGAGACCGTATCTGCCATTCACAGCAAGGGCAAGCTTGCCATCGAGTCCAGGCACATGCGCCTGAGGCACAAAATCGTACGCTGGTGCGAGCCTCGGGGCACGATCCAGACCGTGCAACAGCCCAATGTTTTTTGCATGCATATCTAGGTTGCCGAGCACCACTGCCGCACACACCATTCGCGCAAACTGCCTGAGATCACTTCGAGGTGTGAAGGTCTCCAGTGTGGAGGCAATCCTGCGCAGTGAGACTTTCCCACCGTACTCCTGGTACTTCTCTGCGCCAGCGGCACCGAGCGCCTGGTTGAAGTCCTCCTGATGGACTCGCTTACCATGTGCCCTATCGAAGCGCTCGACTACCAGAGCGGAGAGGCCATCGAACTCTGTCACGCGGGTATCGTGCCCAGCGAGTCCGAGCCTCCGCATGACGCGAGACCCAAACTCCTCATCAAATATGGTCGTGGGGTTCTCACGAACCAGTGGCTTGATAATGTGCGTGGAAGGATAGCCGCCCAGCGCCTGCTGCCATCTCCCCTCCGCACGCGCCAACACGATCTTCGTCTGCACGCCAGCCAGAGAGGTCTTGCCTCGATATCGGTCGTTTGCCAGCGGGGTTTGCAGGGGCTCCTCGAGCAACCTTCTGATCTCTCGGTCATTCACAGGCCTCAGTTCAGGCACACGAGGTTCGGTTGGATCCTCGATATCCCACAATTGCACAGCACCCGCGACATCTCTTCCATAGCGCGCAAGGAAGCCGAGCGTGTCTCCTCTGCGCAGTGACGCCTGAGCCAGCAGAAAATCGTACTGGTCTCCTTCGGGCAATAGCTCGGAGAACCAGTTGCGGCGGCGACCTACGTGGTGCCGTGGAAGCTCTTTCAGAAGTGGGAGTGCAACTGAGAGCACAGTACTCCCTGCTCCGAACCGTTCTCGCCCTTCCGCAGTGCTGGTGAAGTCAAAACTCCTCGCGTCACCCCCTTCGAGGTGGCCAACTCGGGTGCCATCAAGTTCAACCGCGAGCCGCATCGGCGTCCTCCTCGGGGAGCGCAGCCGTCAGCTCGACGTTCAACTCATCGAACATTTCAAGGAGCCGCCGCAGGTAGATGGTGCTCTTGCCGTTCTCCATCTGACTCACCGTGGCCTGGGGCAGAGCAAGACGCTGGGCAAACTCAGCCTGCGTGAACCCCGCTCTCAGCCGCGCCTGCTGCAGCGCGATACCGATGTCACCGGGCACACGCAACCGTATCGTCTCAGACACTCTACCCTCCTAGTATTGCTATATAGCAATACTAGGGCGATATTGCGATTTCGCAATTGCGGGATCGCGCGCAGCCGCCTGCGCCGCTGCCACCGCAACGCAAACTTACGCAATCCGGTACCAGAACCCCTTCGCGGTCCCAGTCACACCCCCAGTCAGAGCAACAAGTAAGTGCCGTCCCCCATCTCCGCAACCAAGCTCCGGCCTGCCCGTCGCGCCCTCCGGGCCCATGCGCTCCCAACCGAGACCCTTCAGGCACCCTCTTACGTGGCGAGGCCTCGCCTCGCCACGCCCGCCCCGGCACTGACGGCACCTTCCTCGCACCCGGTGACACCTACGCAGCAGAACGACGAGACGAACTGATACGGCACTGTGCAGCCGAACTGCGCAGCCCGGCTATGAGATCGCTGCGTCACTGTCGCGGTCGGGAACGCATTGGCCCGGCTCGATCCCGCCGCCCAGGCCGAAGGGGGTCGGGGAGGTTGGGGGACGACGCATCGGCTCACTCCACGAGAGCACACGAGCGGCACCAAAGCACACGTCTGAAACGGTGCCGGGCATGTATTTTGGTGCGAGGCAGGTGCTTTGGTGCCGCTCCCAGGTTCTGGCGAGCAAGCGGCCCGCGTGATCGGTTACAGCAGCGGCGCGGTGGTCTCGCGGCGCACGAGCGTGGGAACCGAAACCGACTCGTGCGCGGGAGCCGCGGGATCCTCGAGCCGCTGCAGCGCGATCTCGGCGGCGCGGCGGCCGAGATCGCGGCCGTGCATGTCCACGGTCGTCAGCGCGGCACCGGGAAGCATGCTGCCCGCGGTGTTGTCGTGCCCGATGACCGACACGTCCACCCCCGCCCGCAACCCCCTGGCCGAGAGCGCGTCGAGCACTCCCAGGGCGGCCTGGTCGTTGTGCGCGAAGATGCCGGTGGGTCGGTCGGTCGAGCCGAGCACGGCGTCGATGTCGCGCGCCGCGTCCGCCCGCGTCCATCCGGTCTGCACCACTGCCTCGGGAAATCCGGCCCGCTGCATCGCGGTGAGATAGCCCTCGCGACGACCGCGATACCCGTCGACCGGTGGATTGGCGAGGAAGACGATCTTTCGGTGACCCGTGCGAATCAGATACTCGGTCGCGATGCGGCCGCTCTCGACATCGTCGGAGTATGAACTGTCCACTCCCTCAACCTGCCGAGTCACCAGCACGAGCGGCAGATCCCGAGAGAACTCGAGCACTTCGGAGTCGGGCATGAGCAGGCCGGTGGCGATCGCGACATCGACCCGGCTCTGCTTCAACGTGTCGAGAGCGGAGCGGTCACCCGCTCCATCTGACGCACCCACCGTCAGCACCAGCGTCTTCCCGGCGCGATCGGCGACCTCGCGCACACCGTCGAAGATGTCGGCAGAGAGGTCGTTGTGCAGATCCTGCAAGAACACGCCGATCGTGTTGCCGCTGTTCTCAGCGAGCCTCGCGGCGACGCGGTTCGGGGTGTATCGCAACCTGCGCCCGACCTCGAGAATGTGCTCGCGCGTCGCCTCACTCACGCCGGGAAGATTTCGGTAGGCCAGCGAGACGAGTGCCCGGGAGACGCCCGCTTCGCGGGCCACATCTTCCATGGTCGTGCGCGGCATTGCATCAGCTTAGCGCGGTGGATGATGTCTACACGGTTACGAAGCGGCAACGCGGCTCCCTCAAATTAGAGCGCTCTAGTTTATGGATTATCCCGATCGTAGCGCACCCGACCCCAACCGCCGCAGCAACCCAACCTCATTCGTCCTGACATTAAGTCAAAGTTCCCTTGTTTTTACTGGAATCTCAACCCTCCAAGCACCCCAAAGCAGCACCGACTCCCCTCGCCACCCCAACACAATTTGCGTCAGCACATTGACAACCAAACCTAGAGCGCTCTAGAGTCATTCTGACCCCGGCCCCACACCCGGCACAGCCCGCAAGACCCGCACCGCACCCCAGCAAAGGAGCTGCCCGCATGACCGAAGCCCTTGAGCGCGCGCCCCGCGTCGGCATCGCCCCCGACTCCTGGGGCGTGTGGAATCCGGTCGACACGGCACAGCCCGGGCCGGATCAGTATCTCCACGAGGTCGCCGAGGCGGGCTACCACTGGACCGAGCTCGGCCCCTACGGCTACCTCGGCACCGATGCCGCGCAGCTCGCCGACGCCTTCGCGGCGCACGACCTCACGCTCTCGGCGGGCACCGTCTTCACCGATCTGCACCGCGGCCCGCAGGAGATCGAGCGGGCCTGGGCCGACGTGAGCCGGGTCGCGAGCCTCGTGCGGGCGCTCGGCGGCGGGCACGTGATCACGATTCCGGGCCTGTGGGAGCGCGATGCGCACGGCGCTGTGGCCGGATCCCGAACCTTCTCGGCAGAAGAATGGCGGGCCTTTCTCAGCGGACACGACGAGATCGGCCGGCGTCTCCACGAGAAGTTCGGCCTGCGCCAGCAGTTCCACTCGCACGCCGAGAGCCCCATCGGCTCCTACCTCGAGGTGGTGCGCCTGCTGGAGGGCACCGACGAGCGCTACACCAACCTGTGCCTCGACACCGGCCACCTCGCCTACTACTTCGGCGACAACGTGCGCCTCATCGCGGAGCATCCCACGCGCATCGGCTACCTGCACCTCAAGCAGGTCGAGCCCGACTATCTGGCGCACGTGCTCAAGAACGACATCCCGTTCGTCGAGGCCGTCGCGGCGGGCATCATGGTCGAGCCGCCGGGCGGCGTGCCCGGTTACGGCCCGATCCTGAGCGAGGCCGCGAAGCACCTGCCCGGCGTCTTCGCCATCATCGAGCAGGACATGTACCCCGTCGGCGACTTCTCGCGCCCACTGCCGATCGCGCGGCGCACGCGCGAGTACATCGAGCGGTGCGGCGGCCCGGCTCGCTTCCGGTGAACGCCCGCTCGCGTTCGGTTCGGGATCGGGCCCGGCCGAGCCCCGTCTCGCCGGGTCCAGCCCGGCACGCGATCCCGCAGCAGCTTCGGGATCACCCACGCCTCCAACCTCACACACTCGTAAGGAGAACAACATGACCGCATCCGCACCCGCCGCACCCATTCGAGTGGGCGTCATCGGTGCCGGAATGGCAGGCCAGGCCCACGCCTTCGGCTACCGCAACGCGATGATGGCGGTGGATTCGGAGATCAACGTCGAGCTCGTCGCGATCGCCGATCCCAATCTGCCGCTCGCCGAGACCGTCGCCCGCCGCTACGGCTTCGCCGAGGCCGTCTCCGACGTCGACGCCTTCATCGCGCGCGACGACATCGACGTCATCAGCGTCGCACTGCCCAACTTCTTGCACGCCGAGGTGCTGCCCAAGGTGATCGCCTCGGGCAAGCACCTCTTCGCCGAGAAGCCGATCGGCACGACCCCCGAGGAGTCCGCGCGGCTGCAGGCACTCGCGGAGGCCTCGCCGGCCGTCACCGGGGTCGGCTTCTCCTTCCGCCGCCTCCCCGGCCTCGCGGCCGTCGCGCAGGCGGTCGCCGAGGGCCGCCTCGGCAAGGTGCACACCGTGCGCGGATCCTACTTCGCCGACTACGCCGCCGACGCCGCGGGCGCGCTCTCGTGGCGCTACTCGCAGCAGCAGTCCGGCGGCGGCGCGATCCTCGACATCGGCGCGCACGCCATCGACGCCCTGCACTTCGTAGCCGGCCCGATCGCGAGCGTGCTCGACGCCACCCTGCGCACCGTCATCGCTGAGCGCCCCCTCCCCTCCCGGGGTGCCATCGGCCACGGTGCCTCGACCTCGACCGAGACCGGCCCCGTCACCAACGACGACACGGCACTGCTCACGGTCGAGTTCGCCTCGGGGGCGACCGGGCACATCGCGCTGAGCAGAATCGCCACCGGCACCCCGAACTCGCTCACCGTCGAGGTCGTCGGCACCAGGGGCAGCGCGTCGTTCGACTCAATCGCCTCAGGCGAGTTCCACATCTTCGAGAACGGCGTCGCCGACGAGGCATACAACGGACCCCGCCGCGTCTTCACCGGCCCGGCTCACCCCTACTTCACCGACGTGGCAGCGATGCCCGGTGCCGGCGTCGGCACCGGCTACGCCGAAGCCTTCACGGCCGAGATCCAGGAGTTCCTGCGCCGCGTGAACTCCGGCACGCCCATGGACACCGACTTCGCCACCGCGACGCAGATGATGAACGTCGTGGGCGCGGCACTCGAGGCTTCGGCGACCGGCACCGCGACGCGGGTCGCCACGGCATGACCCGGGCCTCAGGGCCGACAGACGCAACCGGCTCCGCCGATCCGACCTACCCAAGAAAGAAACACACCACGGATGCTCAGAGACGACATCCCCGAAGAAGGAGCGATACTTTATGAATTCGCATGCTCCGACGGCTTCCGAGTCGTCACTTCCACCGCTCACTGACGGGCCCTACCGCAAGCGACTGGGCATCGTAGCCCTGATCGCCACGATCGGCGGCCTCCTGTTCGGCTACGACACCGGCGTGATCAACGGCGCGCTGCTGCCGATGAAAGAGGAGCTCGGGCTGACCGAAGCGACCGAGGGCGCTGTCGTGTCCTCGCTGCTGTTCGGTGCCGCAGTGGGCGCTTTTCTCGGCGGTCGCATCTCGGACAGCATCGGTCGACGCAAGACCATCCTGATCCTCTCCCTGACCTTCCTGGTCGGCACCACCCTCTGCGTCTTCGCACCCGGCTTCGGCGTCATGGTGGTCGGCCGCGTGATTCTCGGTCTCGCCGTGGGCGGCGCTTCGACCGTCGTGCCGGTCTACCTCGCCGAGCTCGCGCCCTACGAGATTCGCGGGTCGCTCGCCGGTCGCAACGAGGTGATGATCGCGGTCGGCGCCTTCGCAGCCTTCGGCGTCAACGCCATCATCGGCAACATCTGGGGACACGTCGACAGCGTCTGGCGGTTCATGCTCGCGATCTGCGCGATCCCGGCGATCCTGCTGTTCTTCGGGATGCTGCGCGTGCCCGAGTCGCCGCGCTGGCTCGTCGAGAAGGGTCGCCTCGACGAGGCGCTCGCGGTGCTCAAGACCGTGCGCCCCGAGGCGCGCGCCATCGCCGAGCACGACGAGGTCGTCATGATCGCCGAGGAGGAGAAGGAGGCGCACGTCACCGGCTGGAAGGCCGTGATGGCGAACAAGTGGCTGCGGCGCATCCTGCTCATCGGTATCGGCATCGCGGTGTTCCAGCAGCTCACCGGCATCAACACCATCGTGTACTACGGCCAGACGGTGCTCATCGGCGCGGGCTTCGACGCCAACGCCGCGCTCATCGCCAACGTCGTGCCCGGCGCGATCGGTGTCATCGGCTCGATCGTGTCGCTCTACCTCATGGACCGCGTCAACCGACGCACCATGTTCCTCACGGGCTACGGGCTCGTCACCATCTGCCACGTGCTCATCGGCGTCGCAGCGATGGCCCTGCCCGACGGACCCGCGAAGCCGTACGTGATCCTGGTGCTGGTGGTGCTGTTCGTCGGCTCGATGCAGACCTTCCTCAACGTCGCCACCTGGGTGATTCTCTCGGAGATCTTCCCGCTGCACATGCGCGGCCTCGGCATCGGCATCGCCGTGTTCTGCATGTGGATCGCCAACGCGCTGCTCGGACAGTTCTTCCCGACGCTCGAGGCAACCATGGGGCTCTCGGTGTTCTACCTGCTCGCCGCGTTCAACCTGATCGCGTTCATCTTCATGTACAAGCTGCTGCCCGAGACTCGCGGCCGCACGCTCGAATCCATCGAAGAGGGCGTCACCACCGGTCAGATCTACGTCATCCCGCAGAAGTAACCCTTCTGCAGACGTAGATGTAGTCGACGTCGGTCGATCCAATCCCCCGCTCCGCCCCTCGGCTCGTGACTCCGGCCGTGGGGCGGAGTCGGTTTATCTGCTTACCTGCTCACTTGCTTATCTGCGGTGGTCTATCGACGGCTGCCGATCCACCACCTCAGGGCCGAAAGGGCGGGAGAAGTCGCCCCCGCCCCCCAGCACATCAGCTCACTCCACGAGAACACGTGAGCGGCACCAAAGCACACGTCCGGAACGGTGCCGGACATGTGGTTTGGTGCGGGGTAAGTGTCTTGGTGCCGGACATGTGTCTTGGTGCCAGGCGGGTGTCTTGGTGCCGGACACGTGTCCTGGTGCCGGGCAAGTGCTTTCGTGCCAGGCGAGTGTTTTGGTGCCGCTCCTGAGGTCTCGCGAGTAAACCACTCGCCGCGTACCCGATAATTGAAGTAACCGCGTCATCAGCGCAACGCAGCCCGGCCTGGCGCAGATCGACGCCCGCAATGCCCCGCCCGCACCAGCCAACCGCCGCACGCAGTGCCCGACTCAGAAGGGACCGCACCGATGAGCCCCAAGGAGGCGGCGAACAGTCGGCCGACCATGCAAGATGTCGCCGACCGGGTCGGCCTGTCGCGGCAGCTGGTGTCGATCGTGCTGAGCGGGGCCGAGGGAGCCAGCGAGGCATCGCGCGAGCGGGTGCACGCCGCGGCGCGCGAGCTCGGATACTACCCCGACGACTCGGCCAGGCTGCTCCGCAGGCGGCGCAGCGGCCAGATCGGCGTCTTCTTCACCATGCGCCAGCCCTTCGAGGTCGACCTGGTCGATGCGCTCTACCGGCAGGCCGAGGCGCACGGCTTCCACCTGGTGCTGAGCACGATCGGGCCGGGCAGGTCGCAGCGCGTCGCCCTCGACGAGCTGATGCGCCAGCGGCTCGAGGCCCTCATCGTGCTCGCCGCGGTCGGCGGCGCGGGCACCATCGACGAGTTGCCCAGGGGCATTCCCGTCGTGCTGCTCGGAGGCCCGATCGCTTCGGGTCGCTTCGACGACGTGCGCGCCGAGAACGAGTCCGGGATCGCGCAGGCCGTCGACCACCTGCACGACCTCGGGCACCGGCGCATCTGCTACGTCGGCCCCTCCGCGAGCCCCAACGCTGCGGCACGGCTCACCGGCTACCGGGAATCGATGCGACGCCACGGCCTCGACGCGCACGTCGACATCGTGGAGAGCACCTACACGGAGGAGGGCGGTCACGCCGCCGCGCTCGAGCTGCTCACCAGGCCGCAGCTGCCCACGGCTCTCGTCTGCGCGAACGATCGCTGCGCATTCGGCGTCATGATGACCCTGATCAGGGCCGGAAAGCGTGTCCCCGAAGACATCTCCATCGTCGGCTTCGACGACAGCAGCATCGCGAGGTTCCCCTTCGTCGACATGACGAGCGTGCACCCCGATGTCGAGCAGATGGCGGCGCGCGCGATCGAGGCGGTGCGCAACCGCCTCGATGATCCCGGGGGTGCCGCTCCCTACGGCGCGGATCCCGCCGGTGCCGGTGCCGAGGGCGCTGATCCCGCCGATGCTGATCCCGCCGATGCTGATTCCGCCGGTGCCGATTCCGCCGGCGAGGTGTGGGATCACCCGATCCCAGTCACCCTCTCAGTTCGCGGCAGCACCGGCCCGCCCCCGGCCCCCAAGCCCTAACACCCTGCCCTGCCAGGTGGTTGGGCGAAGCGCGGCGGAGCCGAAACAACCGCAAGTTCCGTCACAGGTTCGGCGTACATCGCCCGCCCGCCATCTCGGTCGGGTCTGCTGAAGCTTTGGTTGAGTCCGGGGTTTATGCCGCCAGACCGACGGCATCCATCATTATGGCCTCGAACTCGATCGGTGTCAGTTTCCCGAGCCGACGCTGCCTGCGCT